>CAZJYL010000034.1:0-13549 GCA_964550265.1 uncultured Bacteroidaceae bacterium | reverse complement strand
GCTTATAATGTATGTGATAGCCGCTGTTGCAATTGCTTTATTCTACGGTGCAGGTTTAATGTGGGGACAACATTCTCACCTGTCTGTTGTTGAATACTGGAGATGGTGGGTGGTTCACCTGTGGGTTGAAGGCTTCTTTGAAGTATTTGCCACTGTTGTGGTTGCATTCCTTTTTGTTCAGATGGGGTTGTTAAATGTAAAATATGCAACCACTGCTTCGCTTTTTGCCACGATAATATTCCTTACAGGCGGAATTATTGGAACTTTCCACCACTTATACTTTGCAGGTACCCCAACAGCCGTTCTTGCTTTAGGTGCCAGTTTTAGCGCCTTAGAGGTTGTGCCTCTTGTATTAGTTGGTTTTGAGGCATGGCATAATCTGAAACTGAGCAGGGCAACAGAATGGGTCAAAGAGTACAAATGGCCAATATATTTCTTAATTGCAGTAGCATTTTGGAATATGGTAGGTGCCGGATTATTTGGATTTATGATTAATCCGCCTTCCGCTCTTTATTATATGCAAGGACTTAACACAACTCCTGTTCACGGACACACGGCATTGTTTGGTGTGTATGGAATGCTTGGAATAGGTTTGATGCTTTTTGTAATTAAAGGAATAAGAAATAAATATCCATGGAAAACAAAAGCACTTAAAATATCATTCTGGACTATTAATATCGGACTTATGTTAATGGTTCTGATAAGCTTGTTGCCGGTGGGTGTAATGCAGGTAATTGCCAGCATTAAGCACGGAATGTGGTATGCTCGTTCAGCCGAATTTATGCAGGATCCCACATTGCAAATGCTTAGATGGCTTAGATTGGTCGGTGACGTAATTTTTGCCGTTGGCGCACTTGCTCTTGCATGGTTTATTGCCGGACTTGAATTTGGCTGGTCTTACAAGAAATCAAAAACAGAATAAATAAATTCTGAAATCAATATAAATGGCTGTTGATTGTTATCAATGGCCATTTTTTTATGGTAATGGTGCGGGCGGTTTGTTGCTAAATCATTATAAATTCCTGAAAGTAGTAAATCGAAAGTTAGAGCATTTGGATACAATGTTTTAAGCAATGTGCTTTTTCCTGTTTGTCGTGCACCCCAAAAGAAAACACTTTCGTTTTCCGCGCCTATGAACAATTGCTTTCTGTTGTACATAATTCAGTATTTATTAATTTTATAATTACATGATAATTCAAACCTATACTTTGAATTATCATGATATTTGAAAGTATAGTTTTGCAAAAAAATAAAAGATTTAAAACTGAAACAAATATTTTCACCAAAATTTAACTATCATGCATGTATCTTGGTTTTTGATTTTTATAGACACGTTTTTATATGCTTGAAAGTTTTAAGAGGGGGGCGCATAATGCAAAGCAGCTTGCCGAAGTGGCGGATTCTTGCCTATAAACCTCAATCGAAAAACGAACTTTCAATTTTCCGAAAATGTTCAATCGAAGCCGTTCACCCGTTCTTTTGGCAAACCGCTTGTTAAGTGCAGGCTGATTTTTATAATTTCACAAGTTCGTAATTAGTATTTCGCCCACCACCTTCTTCTTGTTGCAATATCCCTTTTTCAATTAAGCCTTTAATGTCTCGTATAGCTGTATCTTGCGAACATTTGCAGATTTTTGCCCATTTTGAAGATTGCAGTTTTCCGATAAAATCGCCATCAAGTATTTTGTTGAGCATTAATTTTTGCCGGTCATTTATAATAGTTTTTGCATGTTTATTCCAAAATTCCGCTTTCTGCAATACACTTTGTAAAATTTTATCCGAAGCGGTCAAAGCATTTTTCAGGCAGTTTAAAAACCATTCAAGCCAAATCGTAATATCACTATTTTCAGTAGTATGCTGGGATTTTTCAAGTGCGAGATAATATTTTTTTCGTTCTTTTAAAATTTGCGCCGACATACTATAAAAACGATATTTACTCTCGTCGCTACGAGCTAAAAGCATATCGCTGATTGTTCGTGCAATTCGTCCATTACCATCGTCAAATGGGTGGATTGTAACAAACCATAAATGAGCAATTGCAGCTTTGATTACGCTATCAAGTTGTTTGTTCTCACTATTTACCCAATTTAAAAACTTGTCCATTTCGGGTTTTACATCATTTTCTGCAACGGCTTCATAATGCACTTTTTCGTGCCCGAAACCACCCGAAATTACTTGCATTACACCTTTTCGATAACAAGCAACATCAATTTTGTAATTTCCACTGTAGCCAGTTGGAAACAGCGCAGCGTGCCAGCCAAATAATCGTTTTTCTGTTAGCGGATATTCATATCTTTGTGTTGCATCGAGCATCATTTCTACAATTCCGTCAATGTTTCGGGCTGATTCTACGAGTCCCACAACTTCAAGCCCAAGACGGCGAGCAATAGACGAACGAACTTGTTTTTTGCTCAATTTTTCACCTTCAATTTCAGACGATTTCAATATATCGAGTGTAATGTTTTCAAGCGTTGCTTCTGCTTGATAGTCAAACCCGAGCGAAGTCATTTTGCCAAGAAGTCGCCCTTGCAGGTTACGAACATGTGCCAATAAAACGCTGATTCTATTATCATCCCAAGTGAAATCTGTCCAATTTTTGCGTTGATAAATATATTTTGCCATATCTTAAATTTCTATATTCAATTTCAAAATACAAATATATAAATTTGCGTAGAAAAAGTGCAATATTCTACGCAAATAATGCGTAGAAAACTATTGTTTTTCTACGCATTATTTTTTATACACTTAATTGTATTTAGTGTTTTTGAATCTTTGAGGGTTTGTGTTTTTAAGTATGCACTTAACGGTTCCGTGGTTGGGCACGCTGGGGGCGTTAGCTGCAGCGTCCTTATCTCACATTAAACTTTTACTAAGGTACAAAAAACTTTCCTATCAGCCAATCAGCCCCAGTGGGCTTAACCACGTGTTACCGCCAGTGCATTAATCATCTTTTAGTTAAAAGTTCAAATAACGGTTGGTTTATATAGTAATTCCCTGTCCCTAACTTTTCCTTTCTTAACAATCCATCATCTGAAAGCTTATTTAAATAATTAGCTGCCGTAATTCTTGAAACATTTAAATCCCTTACGATGAATTCAATTTTTGTGTAAGGATGTTTAAATAAATTGTTTAATAAGTCTTGACTATAAAATTTATAGTTATTTCTAAGGGTATGCTTAAATTGCAACATCAAATCTCGTATTTGAATAATTAGCGCTATTGTTTCCTTTGAGGTTATTTCGACTCCATTAATCATAAATAGTAACCATTCCTCCCAATTATTACTTTCTCTCACCTCTTGGAGTAATCTGTAATAGTCAGATTTGTACCTGATTATGTAGTTGCTTAGGTATAATATTGGGAGATTTTGAAGCCCTTGAATAATGAGATACAAAATGTTAATAATCCTTCCTGTTCTTCCATTGCCATCATAAAACGGATGAATGCTTTCAAATTGATAGTGTATTATAGCCATTTTTACAAGAGGGTCATAATCACATATTTCGTTTTCGTTGATAAACCTTTCAAGATTAGTCATCAATCTCTTTATTTCTTCATAATCTTGAGGAGGAGTGTAAATGGTTTCACCTGTCATGGAACTTTTTAAAGCAGTTCCGGGCAATTTTCTAAAACCAGCTTTATTATTTTCAAGTTCTTCTTGGATTTCAAGAATTACCTTATTAGTCAAAATTCCATTTTTCTTAATTAACTCAAATCCCTTTTTTAGTGCGGAGATATAATTCTGTACTTCCTTAGCATTTAATGAATTAAAGTTATCTAGATTTAGTTCTGATTTATATAAGTCATCATGTGTAGTTATTATGTTTTCAATGGCAGAACTATCTTTGGCTTCTTGCAGTCCAAGTGTGTTTAAAAGAATAGTTTGATTGGGAATTGTTGACGCAATTCCCTTAAGTTCAGCCAAAGAAGCATGTGCAGATGGTAACGACTTTAGTACTTTTTTAGTCTCAATATCAACTTTCAATGGTAATTCAGCTAATTTCCAATCTTTAATTTTCATTGTGTAAAGATTTTGATATTTTTTTTACAAATATACACCCTTTTGTAAAGAAAATCGAAATATCTTATCTGAATATGTTTCCTTTGCATAAAAATCTCGACTTTATTATCATTTCGTGATATCTAAGTGCATTGGCCGTAACGTATTATTTACAAACAAATATACAACATTCGCATATGCAAAATACATTTATTTTAAAACATGAGTTTAACTTGCATAAACACAGAATATTAAGGAGTAAAATATTTTTAAAAAATTGCATATACGAATGTTTTGTTTACTTTTTTTATCAAGAAAAAAAGTAAACCCCGCCCGGCTCAAGGGCACAAAAAGCATTAAAAAGTTTAATTGAGAATTTTCCCATAAAATATGATTTTATAATTAAATTTATTTTGATTTTGCTCTATCAATAAAAGCTGATAACTTTGCTTATGCAATATTCTTTTCATTAATCGTTATTTTACTGATGAGATTATTTATTCGATTTTTTATTTTCCTTTTGATTGTTGTTGCCGGCACCGATTTGCTTGCGCAAAAGCAAAAAGCTGTTGATATTCAAACGCCATCCACCGACAGTTTGATGCTGGCTGCCAATATTATGTATAACGGTAAAACCGACATGGCCAAATATGAGGCAAATGATAAGTTTATCAGGTTGTTGAAAAAGGATTTGAGAGAAGAAAATTCATTTGATTTTGTTTATGACAGCATCCGCATACTTTCCGTTATTTATCCAAATGACAAGAAGTTTAAAGCTTTCACATGGAATTTGCCTCTGGATAATTACAAGAATGAAATTTTTGGGTTGTTCATGGTGTTTTCCGAAAAGTCACGTAATTATAAAATAATTGAATTGCGCGATGTTTCAAACGAGATAATCAATCCCGAAAAAGAGATATTGAAAAATGGCTTGTGGTATGGCGCAGTTTATTATCAGTTGATTGAAAAAAAAGTTGATGGCAAAAAAGTTTACACCATTATAGGATGGCACCCCACAAATGGCTTGTATCAGCAAAAGATTATCGATGTCATTACATTTGACCGTAACGACGAGCCGGTTTTCGGGAGATTAATGTTCAGAGGAAAGGGGTTTTCTGGCAACAAAAGGATAATATTTCGTTACTCCGATAAAATAGCCATGAAATTGCGTTTTGAAAAAGCTGAATATAATATTGCAATAAAGAAAGAGCGAACCAAATACAACAAGCGCATAAACAAAACCAATCAGGAGCGACTTAAGCCTGAGAAAAAGAAAACCATAATTAAAGCCAAATCCGAAGAGATGATAGTATTTGACATACTGTTTCCGGTTAAGCCCGAATTAGAAGGACAGTATCAGTATTATTACCCGATTTCGGACAAAGGCAATGGGTTTTATTTTGATGATGGCAAATGGGTTCATCGTTATGTGAAAGCCGATGAAGATTCGGTAACTACAAAGTCATTGAAAAATGGCTTATTGCCTAATTAGCATAAAATGCGGTCTACAATATTTTTTTAATTATCTCCCTGGAACCAAGTCCTTCGGCTTCGGCTTTGTAATTCTTAACAATTCTGTGTTGTAATACATTTTCCGAAACTGCCTGCACATCTTCGATATCGGGTGAATATTTGCCATTAAGCAAGGCATGGCATTTAGCCCCAAGGATAAGATATTGAGATGAACGGGGCCCTGCACCCCAGGCAATATATTGCGTTGCAAAATCCGAAGCTGATGCAGTATTTGGGCGCGTGTTTGCCGTCAGGTTTACGGCGTATTTTAAAATATTGTCGTTTACCGGAACCCTGCGCACAAGATTCTGAAACATTATCAATTCCTCTTGTGAAGTAATAATGTTTGCTTCGGGCATTTTTTCTACAGTCGTTCGTTTAACAACCTCGATTTCCTCTTCCATTGTTGGGTAATCCAGCCAGATACTAAACATAAATCTGTCAAGCTGTGCTTCGGGCAGGGGATATGTACCTTCCTGCTCAATTGGGTTTTGTGTAGCCAAAACAAAAAATGGATCAGGGAGTTTATGTGTTATGCCTGCTACCGACACTTCGCGTTCTTGCATGGCTTCGAGCAATGCCGATTGTGTTTTTGGCGGGGTACGGTTAATTTCATCTGCCAGGACGATATGAGCAAAAACGGGGCCCTTTATATATCTGAATTGCCGGTCTTCGCCCAAAATTTCGGTTCCCAGAATATCGCTTGGCATCAGGTCGGGTGTAAACTGAATACGGGAAAATGACAGTCCCAGTGTTTTTGCAATTGTTGTTATCATAAGTGTTTTTGCCAATCCGGGCACACCAATCAGCAAAGCATGTCCTTTACATAAAATACTAATCAATATTTTATCAACAACATCATTTTGCCCAACAATTACTTTACTAACCTCGGTTTTCAGCTGACTGTAAAGAGATTTTAATCCCTCGGTAGCTTCTACATCATTGGCATAACTTTTCATATTCAATCCCATTTATATTTAAAAATGCAACCGGCGAAGTCATCAAAAATTTTAACGTAGGTTGCGTTTTTCTTCGATGCAATCCATTTATCTAATGCCTGGCGTTTTTTTGCTTCAAGCGCATATTGAGTTATAAGGTTATAATCTTCGGTTAATGTAGCTTTATGTGGGACGCTACGACTTTTAAGATATAAAATTCTATAACCCTCTTTACCGTCTTCGGTTTGAAACAGTACAGGTTTGCTTATGCTGCCCGGCTCCAATTTATCTATTGTAAAAAATATGGATGCATCAATTTCGGCAGATTTGAATTTTGTGCTTCCACTATAAGGGTTAATTAAAATACCGCCGCTATTTTTATAGCCATCAGGATTATATTTGTCGGCAGCGTTGGCAAATGTTATTTTACCTGATACAATTTGATTGTAAATAGTGTCTAATTTTAATTTCCCTGCATAAAGATCGGTAGGCGATGTTTTTACCATTAATAAAATATGCCGTACATTAATATAATCACCTCTTCGGCTTATAAGCTGCAATACGTGATACCCTGCAGGAGATTCGACTACTTCTGATACATCACCCGGGTTTTTTAACAAAAATGCGGCTCCTTCAAATTCGGGATACATTTGTCCGCGGCTGAACATGCCAAGTTCTCCTCCGTTTTTTGCACTACCAGGGTCTTCGCTGTATAGCCTGGCCAGCGCCTCGAAATTTTCACCTTTCAAAATGCGGTTTCGGAGGTCGGAGATTTTTTGATAAACAACCTGCTTGTCGGCTGCAGAGGGTTCACCTATAAAAACTATCTGACCTATTTCCATTTCGGATTCAACAAAAGGTATGCTGTCAGGACTAAGCTTTTTGAAATACCTTTCAACTTCGGCAGGAGAAATACTGACGTTTTCAGTTATTTTATTTTGCATTTGTTGCACTAACAACTGATTCTTTATCAAGTCTTTAAACTCATCTTTGATTTCGGGTATTGTTTTGTTATAATATTTTTCAAGTGCCTCAGGGCTGCCCAATTGCTGGATAAAGTATCTGAGGCGGCGGTCTATTTCGCCTTCCACCTGTGAGTCAGAAACAACTAAGGAATCATTTTCGGCTTGGGTAAGAAGCATTTTTTGAAGCAAAAGTTCCTCCAGAACATTGCACTTAAGTTCGTCTGTTGGCTTTTCGCCTTGCATGATTAGTTGCCAATACTGGGTTTCGACATCGGAAAGCATTATAATTTTGTCGCCAACAATAGCCACAATTTTATCTATTGTTTCGCCTGCAGGCTGGGCAAAAATTAGCAGAGGCAATGCTATGGTAGTAAATATTTGCAGAAAAAAATGTTTCATCGGCTTAATTAATATAGAGCGTTACTTTTTTATCCTTCAACGCATTTTCGTATAATTTATTACGATAATCATTGATAAGCGTATTTTTTTTGCGGACAATTAAAATAGATTTAATATTATCACGTACCAATACTAAAGGGGCAGGGCTGTCGGTAAGCATATGTCCTTTAAAACGTATCAGATAAATTATCGAATCGTTTGATGTTTCATAAAAGCTTGTTGATTTCAAAAAATCGGACTGATTATCAACATTAATTGGTATTTCTTTCAATATGTCATTAAAATACAACCACACATTATCCTCAATGAAATAATTTAATGCCTTATTTCTTGCAAAAGCCAATAGTTCTGTCCGATCAGAAGGATTATCAGATTTTACGAGAGTTCTGATTTTTGCAATATCGGGCTCAGATTTTTTTAGCTTGAGATAAAGGAGCTTAACAATGTTTTCTTTTAACAGGAATTCGCCCGAATGTTCGTTGTAATATTTATTTATTTCTTCTTCGCTTACGATTATCTTTGATGAATCGGACACTAATTTTTCTTCCATTGACGAAATTATCATAAGCTTGCGCGAGTTCTCAATTTGCTTATCTATTTTGAGCATTTCGTCTTCGCTCAGATTCGACTTTGCATCAAGATACATCAGCTGGTCGATAATCCAGCGTTGAGTTGCATTTTTCAGATATTCCAGACTGTCTTCGGGCGATAAGTTTTTTGGCATATCTATATCCGATAGAAATAGTTGTTCTTTATCTATTTTAGCCAATAAAACATCGTTTGATTTTTTTGAACCGCATGAAACAAGCATTAACAAAAATATCCAAACAACAAAAACAGTACGAAATCTAAAAACTATCATTTAGAATAAATACTTTTTAATACATTTTCATCAACCTGCCATGTGTATTTTGAGCGAAGTTCGGTTATCCACTGCTGTTCAAGATAGTTCTGATATTCAGCGGTGACCAATCCTTTTACTTCATTAAGTGGTTTTGGCTCAGGGTCTAAAAGATTAATAATATAAACCAATTTTGAGCCATTGGTTTCGGGATAAACCGAATAATGGTTCTTTGTCCATGTTGTTTTATCAATCAAAGGATTTGCACCTTTTTCCACTTTTAAAATTTGATACGTAATGGCCGGTATGCTATCCTTGTTAATCATAGAGCATATTTTCTCCGGCGTATATCCTTTTTTAGGAGCTTTTTTCAATATTTTCTGAAGAGTTTTAAATGTGTTTTCGTCTTTATAGGAATATATTGCAGCTTCAACGCGTGGACCGTATTTATAGTTTTCTTTTATTGTTTCGTAAAATGCTTTTAGCCCTGAAGTATCTTTCACAGCCTTTGACCATACGTTTTTGTCCATTAAATCAAATAACAGAATGCCGTCGCGATATTCTTTCATAAGCGTTCTGAATTCGATATATTTATCTTCAAGACGTGAATTCTCATACTCAATAATCATGTCTTCGCAATATTGGTTAAAAATGGTTTTAACAAAAGTATAGATGTCATCACCTTTTTTTATCTGTGATTGCTTGTGAATAAGATAATCTACAAAATCGTTTTGAGTATAAGATTTGTCGGCAATTGTGCAAACGGCTTTTGTTAATGATGTATTTTGGGGTAATATCCAGTTTGCAGTATAAATGCTGTCAGTAATAAGAGGAACAATTTCTTTTAATGCTTTTTCGTTAGAAACAAATTTATATTCTTTTTTAAGTTTATCAACAAGTTTGTCTCTTGCAATAAATGAGCGCTTGTCGCGACCTATCTGTGCTTTTAGTGAGCTCTTGTTTTCATCGAATGTCCCTATTGGTTTGCGGTCAATTAACTTTATAATATGCCAGCCATAGTCGGTTAATACCGGTTTAGATACATCATCGGGGTTCATGTCGTATAATGGAATAATGAAGTCCGGAGCCATTCTGAAGCTTCCAAACCATGGCAGAATACCACCTTTTGAAGCAGTGCCTTTATCATCGGAATATTCTTTAGCAACAGATTCAAAGCTTTCTCCATTTTTAATGCGATTGTATGCCTCGTCTATTCTGTTTTTGATAGAATCCGGCTTTTCGGGGTTTGCCTGAATAAGAATATGCGCAGCCTGAACTCTTCCTAAAGCGTTTCTTCTGTCGGTAACCTTAATCAAATGATACCCTACAGGAGTTCTTACAGGCATGCTGATTTCTCCTACTTTAAGATTATATGCTGCCGTTTCAAATTCGTAATAAAGATTTAAAACGCTAAAATAGCCCAAATCACCGCTGTTTCCTTTAATAAGAGACTTGCCATCGCCTCCGATACGGTCTTTTGCACTTTCATCTTCCGAATATCTGCGGGCTATATCATCAAATTTTCCGCCATTGATGATTTTTTTTCTAATCTCCATTATTTTGTTATAGGCTTTTAAAGTATCGGCAGGAGAAGCATTGGGAGACACTTTAACAAGAATATGAGATGCCCTGATGTCAATTTTTTGTCTGTCGTAAGCTTCGCTTAATAATTGGTCGGTAACTTCGCGATTTGAGAGATAGGGCTGTGCAAGTTGTCTGCGATATCCGGCCAATTCGTTTTTAAAAGATATTGATGTATCCAGTTGCAGAGCTTCGGCTTCTTTAACTTTTAGTTTATAATTAATAAAAAGCTCTAAATATTCATTTATATTTTCATTATTCAAGGGCTCTTCTTTAATGTTGTTTTTATTATAAACCGCCAGAAATTCAGAGCGTGTTACTTTTTCATTTCCTATTGTTAGAAGTACGGGGTCGTTTTGTTGTGCAACAGAGCTGAATGCAACGGCAATAAAAAATGTTAAAAATAATACGGGTTTCATACAATTAAAATTTTTAAAAAGTTCAAAACAAATTATCTGCTGTAGTTTGGTGCCTCCTGACTGATAATGACGTCATGCGGATGACTTTCTATTATACCGGCGTTTGTTATTCTTACAAATTGGGCATTTTGCAGTGCAGAAATATTTTTAGCGCCGCAGTATCCCATTCCTGCACGCAATCCGCCAATAAGCTGATGAATAACTTCGCTTAATGTGCCTTTGTATGGCAATCGGCCTACTATGCCTTCGGGAACAAGTTTTTTAATATCATCTTCAGCATCCTGGAAATAACGGTCCTTTGAACCTTGCTGCATTGCCTCGATACTTCCCATGCCGCGATAGGTTTTAAATTTTCTTCCTTCAAAAATTATGGTTTCGCCCGGGCTTTCTTCTACGCCTGCAAACAGCGAACCTGCCATAACTGAATGTGCTCCCGCTGCTATAGCCTTTGTAATATCGCCCGTATATCTTATTCCGCCGTCAGCAATTAAAGGAATAGATGTTTTTTTAAGAGCCTGAGCGACATTATATACAGCGGTTAATTGTGGCACACCGACACCTGCAATAACGCGGGTAGTACAAATTGAGCCCGGTCCTATACCGACCTTAACGGCATCAACTTCGAGTTTTGCCAAAGCCAATGCTGCTTCAGCCGTTGCAATATTGCCAACTACAAGGTCAATATTGGTGAATTTTTTTCTTATGGTTTTAACCATGTTCAAAACGCCTTGAGAATGACCATGGGCAGTGTCTATTACTATTGCATCTGCTCCTGCTTCAACCAAAGCACTGATTCTTTCTATAGTGTTTGATGCAATGCCGACTGCAGCTGCAACGCGCAGGCGCCCGAGTTTGTCTTTACAGGCATTTGGTCTGGCTTTTATCTTAATAATGTCCTTATAAGTTATAAGACCAATTAGTTTATAGTTTTTGTCAACAACAGGCAGTTTTTCAATTTTATATTTCTGAAGAATTTCTTCGGCTTTTTCGAAAGTGGTAAACTCGCGCACTGTAACGAGATTTTCGTGTGTCATTACAGAACCTATGGATTTTGAAAGTTTTTTTTCAAACCGCAAATCGCGATTGGTAACAATACCCACTAATTTATGATTTGAATCAACAACCGGAATTCCGCCAATTTTATTTTCTTTCATCATGGCCAAAGCATCGCCGACCGTTTTGTTTTTGGTAATTGTTACCGGATTTATTATCATTCCGTTTTCAGCTCGCTTCACTTTGGTAACCTCTATGGCCTGCTGCTCAATGGTCATGTTTTTGTGAATTACGCCAATACCGCCTTCTTGTGCCATTGCTATTGCCATGGCAGATTCCGTAACAGTGTCCATCGCAGCTGAAACAAACGGAACATTAATTTGAATATTGCGCGTAAAATTCGAAACTAGATTTGTTTCGCGCGGTAAAACTTCGCTGTAGGCCGGGACTAACAGAACATCGTCGTATGTTAAACCTTCGGGCAGAAATTTTTGGTCTTTATGACTCATAATATTTTCTTTGTGCAAAAATAAAAAATTTTATTGCTTTACATGGTAGCTTATTTAAGTATATTTATACAAAATATAAAAGTGAGTTTAAGTATATGAAATAAGCTATTTCCCACGACCTTGAAATACTATGAGCACGGTATAAATTAATATTTTAAAATCCATGGCAAGCGATATGTTTTCAATGTATAGAATATCGTATTTTAATCGTTCTATCATTTGTTCAACATTTTCGGCATATCCGTATTTAACCTGACCCCAGCTGGTAATGCCGGGTTTAACTTTATGTAAAAGTTTATAGTAAGGTGCCTTTTGCACAATTTGATCTATAAAGAATTTTCGTTCGGGGCGTGGCCCGACAATCGACATGTTCCCGAGCAATACGTTGTAAAACTGCGGCAATTCGTCAAGTCGGTATTTTCGCATAAAGCGACCAAAGGGAGTTATGCGTTTGTCTGCCTTGTTGGATAATGCTGGCCCGTTTATTTCGGCATTAACGTACATCGAGCGAAATTTGTGCATTATAAAAGGCTTGCCATTTAATCCGACACGTTCCTGACTGTACACTATGGGACCTTTGGAACCGAATTTTACTATTGCTGCAGTGATAATATAAACAGGCGATAGTATAGTCATTATTAAAACTGAAATCACAATATCAAACAGCCTTTTTACAATGCGCTGCCAATGAGGCATCAATTCACGCGAAACATAAATAAGCGGTGTGTGAAAAATAGAATTCATTTTAACACTTCCTGCCAGAATATCTTTATAATCGGCAATGATTTTTATATCAATCGAAGTGTCGTCCAAAAGACTTAATATTTCGGTAATAACCTTGTGTTCTGACGGTTCAACTGCTATAATAACCTCTTCGATATCATGATTCTTTACGATTTGCTCAAGCTCATTCAATGAGCCTAACCTTGGCATAAACTTGGAAAGTTTGTCGTTTGAACTTTCCAGAACAGGTATATAGCCAATAAAAATATTACCCGCACTTTGTGGCTGATTTGATATTTCATCAAAAATACGAACAGCATTGCCATTGTTTCCAATAATCAAAGTATTGAATCCCCAGATACCTTTGTGTATTTTACGTGCTGTGGCTGTTGTAATAAGAAATCTACCCGTAAAAGTTAGTAAAAAATGGGTTGAAAACAGAAAAATATAGCTTTGATAATAATTTGCTATGGATTTAACCTCGTCATCAAGTATTAAAACAAAAAATATTACGGTAACACCAATAATTGTTTGGGCAGCTGTTTGCCCAAGCTCACGCAGACGCGACCTGCGAAATATGTTACGGTAAAATCCTGCAATGAAATAAAATACCAACCAGGACAAAGGGATTATTAAAACGCCCCGATAAAAGTTGGAATCAGAAGATAC
>CAZJYL010000033.1:0-13736 GCA_964550265.1 uncultured Bacteroidaceae bacterium | reverse complement strand
TGTCGCAATCTACAATCATCAGAACGAATGCTTTACTTACTCCATTAAGATCTCTTTGCGACAGGCGATAGTAATTATTTTGTCCGGCAGATTCAAAATCTAAATAACAGTATTTCTTAATGGTATTGCTGTTGTTTGCGCCGGGAATTTCGGCTATGATAGTCCAGTCAGTTTCGTTTTTACTGCGCTCAATATTGAAATATTGATTATTAGTTTCAGATGCAGTTGCCCATGTTAAATTAACTCCTTCATTAGTGCAATTACCGTCGAATTCAAGTAATTCAACCGGTAGAGGAGTGTCGGATTTATTAATACTTGCCAAAGTTAAATACGGCCGTGCGCTGGTAAGTTGTACTCCGGAAAATTCTATGCGTGAGCCATTAACACTTGCACCTGAAACAACAAGAGCATTGCTCCAGTCCACACCATCTTCGTCAAGCAATAAACGTAAATTAGAGACTGAAGTATAATTAACAAGTCCCGACACTTCAAAACCAACCGTTACCAATGGGTAAGTAGCTCCTAAATTTGTAGCCTGTGTTTTCCATATACGCTGAATACGGCTTTCGATACCGGCCGGCAACGATGCAATAGGGATTTGAGTACTGGCCACAGAATAAGTAGGCAGACCATTATTACCCCACATTAAAAATGAACGGTCTGTGGCAAAATTGTTAGGATTAGCAGAATTCTCTGATGCAATAGTTCCTAAGCCTATGGTAAGAATCTCACCTGTATTTACACTGATTGATTGTCTCTGACGCAACCCTGAAGCATCATCTCTACCTATACCGGCAATATCGTTATTGTATCCTGTATTCAAAGATTTATTAAAAATAGTAGTGCCATCTGACGCCACATAATTATATGCAGTAGAGGTGCCGGAATTATTACCTCTGGTTATTCCGTATTTAATGGCTAAATAAGATTCAATTTTATCTATTTCCGTAGAACTATGTTTGGTTCTATAAGTTATTATTTCAGCAATATGACTACTGCAATATTCATCACTGCCACCACCACTACCAGCGCTTTTTTTTCTTTTTCCTAAAATCATACCAAAACTAACATCAGGAATAACAGCTGTTGGCGTGTTACCTGTCGTGCATGTATCTCTTGAATTTATAGGTTTAGAATTAATTCTAGCGTTTAAACTATTATCTAAACCATTACAATAAACCATAAAAGCACTAGTTACTGGCCATTCTCCTGATGGAAAATAATCTGTATGAGAAGTATTACCAGACGAAAAAACATCAATAGCACAAGCTGGGAAAGTGCCTGATCTATTACCTGATTGTATTCTCATTGATGGCTTAAATTGAAATGCATCATTTGAATTTCCAAAAAAACTAAAAGCGGTACCATTACCGACCACATTTTTATTTAAAACTATAAAATAAGCACCACTAGATGTGATTAATGTAAAAGGTGAGGCAGCAGGAGATTTATTGGTGTTACCAAGACTAGTTGAATTATTAGCATCAAAAGCTATCCTTTTACAATAATTAAAGTTTTTATAATTATTGTCACCATTTAACAACTCTGGAGAGTTGTTTCCATCAATAGGTCTAAGATCACGATAATTACCGCCAGATTTATCCCATATTGTAACTTTTCCTAAACCATCAGAGTTACATTGTTATCAGCTTTATACCATGATGATAGATCAGTACTAACCCCGCCGGGTGATTGTCCAAATGCCAAATTACCTGCATTTAAGACAAACAATGAAAACAAAACTAAAAACTTTAGTTTTAAAACTGTTTTTAAAACAATAAATTTTCTGTTCATAGTGATTTAATTTAATAACTATTTTCACTTTCGATTTATGCCCCCAATCATAAATGAGAACAGCACATAAATATACAAAATAAAAAAGCGAAAAGCAAATAAATTTTCCACCTTCTTTAATTTCAACTTACATGTTATCAGATATTTAGCATTTTGAAAATTTAGCAACTTATGAGAGAGTCATGTGAAACAATGGTTCCGAAATATTCAAACAGCTTCTAAAAAGCGCATGAATACAGTATAAAAAGGATTTTTATCATTATTTTCCTGTTATCAAATACTATTTTTGCAATAGTGAAGACTATAGAAACCAAATAAATGTGTTAAACCGCGACACATAAAACAATACGCAGGATAAATAATTTAAAGACTAATTAGCTTAAAATAAATATATAAAATATTATTTTTCAAACTAACTAATAATGATAATTTGAAATAATTCTTTATTTTACACATTGAATTTTCTTTAAACTGCGAATTATAAAGATAATATTCTTACTTATTTAAGAAAAATTTAAGAGTGTTTATTTCACAAGCAGAAGAAAATATTGGCTATTTATAGATTTTTATTTCTTTATAAGCTTCAATATCTTTTCAATATTACCTGCATGCAATGTAAGCGAATATACTCCATTTGCAATATCTGAAAGAGTAAGCACAATGGCATTTTGTTCTAATTCAGATAAATTAAGATTTTGCTGCATAACTATCCTGCCTGTTACATCACGTAGCACAATACTACCCTGCTCCGCTTCGATATTCTGCCAGCCAACAACAATCTGATCTGTAAATGGGTTGGGATAGCAGTTAAACGAAGGAGTTTTATCATTACAACTAACCGTAATAGGTCCAAAAGTTTCACTTTTTCCATCAAAATCAGTTTGTTTAAGGCGATAATAAACCACACTTCCTTGTCTGTGGTCGGAATATTTATAATCTATTGGTATGTTGCTGTTACCTGCACCGGAAATTTCAGCTATAATTTCCCATTTATTTAAATCGCTGCTACGTTCAAGCGTAAAAGACTTATTATTTGTTTCGCTTGCTGTTGTCCAGTTTATTTGTGTGGCATCTGCAAAACAAACGGCACTAAATTCAAGCATATTCACAGGCAATGTGCTAGTGGCCTCGTCGGCACCAATATGTGGTTTAATTCTGCTGTCACCATCAAAATCATTGGTTACATAACCCGTACAAGTTGATAAAATGCCAACGGGAACATGAAGATCGTAAGGTGCAGCCGTGCTTACAAATCCCGGGTCCAAATTTTTAGAATTTGCATCATAAACAGTCTGCCATCCGACAAAAGTAGGATAATCGATCGTCAGTCTTCGGCCTATATTGCCGCCAGGAGCATATAAGTCGTTGCAATTCGAATTCGAAGTTGTAAGTCCGGTTACATTGTCATAATAAAGGGCATATCGAGATGCTCCTCCCGTTCTGGCATTATAGCAAATATTTCCTATTATTCTGCAGGTAGTGGCGCTTGTGGCTTTGCGTATGCATGAGCTCATTTTAGTAGATGGCTCATTACCGCCTATATAAACAGAATTATGTAATATATCACATGTACCGGTAGTGCTGCCATAGTAAATACCATACATATCCGTTGAAGTGTTTTGCGACAATGCAATCATGTTATTTCTTACGATATCGGAATAACCGCCGTAATTATTCTCTAAATAAATACCGTAAATTGTGGCAGCACTAAGCGTATGTACAAAATTTCTTTCTATCACGTTGTTGGTAGATCTGTTGCCATTCAGCATAATGCCAAATACGCTTCCTGCCGCAACTCCTGTTTGAGTCAAGTTATAAATGGTATTTTGGGCAAGCGAATATGTAGCAGTAATACCACTAACATTATCCGACTGAAACTTAATGCCGTTTATATTTCCGCGATTGCTGGTAATGTTACGAATTGTATTACCGTTCATGTTAGCCGACACGCCCCATGAAAGAAAAATTCCATGAACCCAACTATCAGCTGTACCGGTTAACATAATAGAATTTGCTACGTTGTCTCCTACCACATTGTTTAAGCAATTAAATGTTAGCGCATAATTTTTTGAATATGCTCTGATACCATAAAACGAGGCGTTTCCTGCACTATTATTAACAGAAATTTTCAAAAGGTTATTATTTGAACATTCAAATGAAGCAGGTGCGCTACCTCCTTCTTCAAAATAACAAATGCCATCAGTATCACAATTTCCCGTGGTGCCGTTTACTGTAATTCCATAAGTTGCCGTCCCTAATGTGTTGGAATTAACTTTATGGTATCCATTTACCATAATTCCGCCAAATACACAATCCTGAGCCGTTCCTGATGCTGAGGTAGTAATATTTATGTGGTCTATGGTATTATTGGAAATATCTGATTGCGATGTAGAGCCGGTAATCACATGAATTCCCCTGAAGTTACCTTTGCGTGTAGTGGGTCCAAAAGTCCATGCATCAGCTCCGGCACAATTGGCAGCCGAACCTCCGATATAATTATTGGTAATTGTGAAACCTCCGCAATTGTTTGATTTCTCTGTAATATAAATACCGTAATGCGTAGCAGTATATGTAACATTTGTATAATTCAATGTGGTTCTGGTTCTGTAAAAGCTATTGTCTTTAATAGTCCATCCGGTTGTACCGGCAACTAATTTTATTCCAAAATCAGTTCCGGCAGTAAAAATCCCGGACCCAGGTGTATCGGTTCCATCATCTCCGCCAGGATTGATAAAATTGAAAATTTCGTTATTGGAAATAGTATTGTTGCTATTATAACGTGCTGCAGTTGTTGTTGTTCCAGCAGAATAAATAGCTACATAAGGAGTAGAGGCGCCATCATAAATTTTGCAATACTCAATGGTATTATTATCGTTGCCGTTTGCACCCGTGGTGGTTCCAAAAACAATAGTACCTGAAGTAACACTACTGTTGGAACTATAAATGTTGCAGTTTTTTACGGTATTATAAGTTGCATCATTTATAAACTGAATGGTACTGGAATTTGCATTGGTATTTGTATTTCCAAAAGTAAGCATGTTTCCGCCACTATTTATGCCGTCTATGGTAACATTGTCGGCTCCATTAAGATTAATTAAAGGATTACCACTCAGATTACCCGTAACTGTGTAGGACCCATCGCAAGGCTGAATTAACACTGACGTATAATTTGAGCCGCCTGTTCCGCTGGCGTTAAGCACGGCAGAAGCTACTTCTGTAGAATTTTTGCCAATTTTAATGTTTATAGTTCCCCTGTGAGTACCATCGTTAATTTTATCAAAAGCAGCCTTAAGTGTGGAATATGAGCCTGTTAAAGTACCTGCAGTGGCAGTTACATCAATATTTGGTGTGCAAGCTCCGGCAATAATAGTAGATGCATTACCTGTCATTGCTGGTGTTTTGTAACAATATTTCGTTGACTCATATTCATACACGGCAAAATAATACTGTGTTCCGGCATTTAATCCGGTTACATTAACCGAGGTGCCTGTGCCATTATAAACAACATAATTGCCTGTTCCTATCTGTGAGCCACTGCCAAAAACAGAATTGGCACTAAATCCAAGGCTGCTTATCGGGTTGGCATCAACGGCTGAACCTTGTTTAGCCAGAACGATTACCGAATTGCCATTGCCACGTGTCCAGCTAATAGTGATGGAATTATCAGTTATAGAAGAACTTGCAAACGATGAAGACTGAGTGGAAGGCATTGAACAAGGACATCCGCCGCCCATAAAATCAAGAGTTATTACGCCTGCTGTTTCAGTAATTGATGTTAAAGGTTTTGACGTATTATTATTTGCCCATGATTTTGAATTGGGAGTTGTAGCATCAGTGAAACTGGTTACGGTTCTATATGGGCAACCGGCTGTATTACAAGGTCCTCCGCCTGTAACTACACCATTTGCAGTTGCCGAATTAGCAGGTACAATATACATCCCCTGATGCGCAGAAGCGTTTACAGAGGATGGATTAGAAGTCGTATAAGGTTGATCAACATGATAAATTATTAAGCCATGGCCGGGTACATATGTATCAAAGCCAACTTGCTGCCTGTTTTCAATTAAAAAATATTCATTGGCAGTAGTTGTGTTATACCGGAAAAAGCTGTTTGAATTAAATGAGGAGTTCAGCAAGGTAATAGATTCACAAGCACTCAATGTACGTGGAGTAGCCCACCCATATATATAGCACTTGGTATAAGCATTTGGCTGTGCAGGTTTATTTCCCATTAAGGCATAAGTTCCACCGCTTCCGTTCCACGAGCCTGATGCCTGCAAATCCCATTTACCTGTTCCATCATATTGTCCACCTGTGCCATAATTTGTATCATAAAAATCCGGTGCTCCAAGCGTATGGCCAAATTCGTGGCAGATTACGCCTATATTAGTGGTATTGCTGCCACTGTTTCCTGATAATTCTGCAGAGCAAGAATAAGTTGAAACCGTTTTGCCGTCTTTTGTAACAGGCGTAATGCCCCATGCGTGAGCCCAAATACAGTCGGCACCACCGCCGGCTTCTTCGCCGTAGCCGGCATAAATAACATAAACACCATCAACAGTACCATTACCATCATTATCGTATAAGGCAAAATTAGCTCCTCCGGCATCGGCTAAATTAACGGCCTCGGTAACTAATTCACGAGGTCTTAAATCATTACCACTAACATCATTTGCACCATAATAAGCCATAGTATTCGACGCCGTGTATGGACCAAAAACATCAACATTTAATCTTAATTGTCCATAAGAAGATTCGTAGAAAAAATCATAGACACTACCTGTGCCATTATAATTAATTTGGTTAAACAAATTATTAAAGGTAGCCTGTGTTTTAGTAAAAGCCTTATCGGTGAATCCAATCAAAATACATATTAATTTTCTGTCACCTATTGTAGGGAAAGCCCTTGAGCCGCCTCTTTCACTTTGATATATTTGCCAAATCTGCTGCGACATCGAAATTTGTGTTGCACTATATTTAATGTGCTTTGGCACTGAAGACAAAAAGTGCTGCACCTGATTTGTTCTGTCTTCGCTGTTACTCGCAATAACTCCTGAAGTAACCATATCACCATAACTATCCATCACGGCAAATTCATAAAAGCCGTGGCTGTTTACCAAAATGGAATACCCATCGTCGGTTTCGGCCCATCGTACTTTTTCATCACCTTTCATGTAAATACGAATTGTTTTGCCATCAGGCTGTTTGAAATTTATTAGCCCGGGATAAGCAGGAACTGCAAACAAATTCGAAATTGAAAATACGATTAAGCAAATAAAAACAAGCGCAGATTTTTGTAAAATCCTAATGTTGCAAGTTTTTTCTATGTCTGATGATGTTTTTTCCGGTAAATGTTTTTTCATGTAACAACAAAATTATGGTGGAAATCTATTTCAAATATACAAAATACAACTCCTAAAGTCAATATATATATGGTGGACAAATAGTGGACAAAATTGAAATAAGCGCAAATACAGTTTTTCAAAAAACTGATTATCAATATTTTTATCAAAATCAGAAGATAATTCTATTGTAATATGCTTAAAATATCAGGTGGACATTGTATATATTTGCAGGGAAAAGTTTTAATTTCAACAAATGAATAATTTAATGTCTGTTTTTATACGAATAGTCGAAAACATTATGCGTTATCTCTTGTTTATTTTAATTGTTTTAAGCATAAATTTAATTAACTCGGGTTGTAGTTCAGATAAATCAAATGAACAGCCTAAATTATTAGACATAGACACCATTAATGTTGTATCAACAATATCTCATATTAAAGATTTACCGAACGATAACGGTGACACATTGTTATTTAATTTATTGCATAGATTGGCTGAAAGTAATAGGTTTGAATTATTAAATCAATATCTTGTCGAATATTACAAAAATTTTCCTATTGAAAGGCAGAACAAGGGAGTTTTGCTTTATTTTAAAGGTGTTATTGAATATAATAAAGCTGCGTATGATTCCTCTGACGTTATTTTTGACAATGCAATAGAAAATCTTCAGAAATCAGGACCTGAATGGCTGTTGGTAACTGCCCTAATATATTCGGCCGAAAATGCCTCCGCAATGGGAAAGTTTGGCAAGGCTATTTTAAACAGGAATGAAGCAATTAAGCTTTTAGACAAATCAAAAGCAAATGAAAAAAACAAATTAGTTCAAATTGCAGAACTTGGCGATGATTATTTACGAATGGGCAAATTTAAAACGGCTAAAATGCTTGTTGACACCGCCATGAATTATTTTGTTTCGATTAAAGATTCAATACAAATAGCCAACTGTGCCTCTCCTTTGTCATTCATTAGTTTAATTGAAAAAAAATACGACGAGGCATTAAAATTTGCCAACTTGGCTTTAGATATCAGACTTAAGCATGGCAACTCTTACGAAATAGCAGCCGGTTACAATAATATTGCAATAGTTTATATGAGTATGGGCGATTATAAAAAAGGGCTAGACTATTTATTAAAAACAAAAGCGATTTACAAAGAAATAAACTATGATATCGAAATGCCGAAAATTTATTTAAATATAGGTCAATGTCATCAAAATTTAAATAATAATAATGAAGCACTGGAATCATTTATAAAAGCCTATACTTTAGCCGGCGAACGTAAGCAAATGGAAGATAAAAAATGGGCTTTATATATGATTGCTAGTGTATATAACGATATTCGTGATTATAAAAATGCATTATTATATTATAAAAAATTCTCGAGTTTAAAAGATTCTATGGTTAACATGGAAAAAGAAATTGCAGTAGAAAATGTTGCTGCAAAATATCAACTGGAGCAAAAAGAGCAAAATCTAAAACTAATTTCGAAGGAAAAAGAAATTGCGCAAAGAAAAAACCGTTTTTATCTTTTATTAGCACTATTTGCAGGTTTTATGAGCTTATCCGTTGCTGGTTTTTTTATAATAAGAATCAGAAAAAACAAGCAACTTATAAAATCTAACGAAAAAATCATGTCGCTTGAAATTGAAAAATTGCAACAGGAAATATCTCTAAACAGGCAGGCTCTTGATGTTTATACAAAAAACCTGATTTCTAAAAGTCAATTAATTGAAAACTTATATCAGCAAATTAACGAATATAATGATGCGGAAAATAATGCTCTGACAGCAAATAATATTTTACAACTGAAAAACATGAAAATATTAACAGATGAAGACTGGAACGATTTTAAATTATATTTTGAAAAAGGTTTTCCGGGCTTTATGACAAAACTAAAACAAAAACATAAAGATCTTTCACAAGCCGAGCTTAGACTTATATTGCTTATAAAACTCGACCTTGCCTCAAATCAAACTGCTACTATGCTTGGAATTTCAGTCGATAGCGTTAAAAAAGCCAGATATCGCCTTAAAAAGAAATTAGAAATTGAAGAAGCAACCGAGCTAAACGATTATATTAATTCAATATAATTTAAATCACATAAATGCTCTGTTTTATTCCTTAATTGCCAATTTAATGTTATGGCATTTGCAAATAATTTTAAATCCAAAAACAATTACACTGCTTTAGTATTTAACTGAAAATTAAATATTTTCGATTAATTTATATATTAAAATACGTCTATAATAGAGTGTTATATCTAATATTATTAATAATTCATATCAATAAATAAAATCATCGTCTAAACAGTATTGATAAAGGCTTTATGTTTTATTATATTTGTAGGTTATTACTTAACGTAAACCGGCATAAACTTATAGAAACATGCAATTTACAAGTAAGTATAACGGGGGATTTTTCAAATGCTGTTATAATTGGGGGAAATTTCGATTTGCTGATTAAACAATTCGAATGTTTTTAATTATTAATTTAAAGTAAAACACATGAATACATCCTTTACCCCACTACTAAAATCCATGTTTTTAAAAATAAAATTCGTTAATCTTATCACATGGATACTGCTATTTTTTACTATAAGTTACAGCTTAAAAGCACAAACAGTAACATTAAGAAAATATTTATATCCTACGGGTATTGGCAATCAAAATGAAGAGATAGTTCAAATAGCAGTTGATGTTACATCTGCAAAAACACTTACGCAGATAAATATGCAAATGACGGGCACAACATCAATAAGTGATGTAAGCAATATTGATGTTTATTATATGGGTACTTCGTATCGCTTTAATCCAAACACGGGAAGTATATTCGGAAGTGCCTCCCCTTCAGGTGGGACAATTACAATAAATGGTAATAGGTCTCTAAGTGTGGGGACTCATTATTTTTATGTTGCTTATGATATTAGTAATAATGCAGTTGAGGGGAATTTGATTAATGCTAAAATTAATTCGGTTGTAATTAGTGGCAGCACATTTACACCAACCGATGTTACAGGTAGCAGAACCATATTGCTTTCTCAGGCACGTCTTGCCCGTTGTGGTGATGATGGCTCTAAATTTTATCGCATTCCCGCAGTGGCTACCTGCCCCGACGGATCATTAATAACGGCTTACGACAAGCGATGGAATAACGGGGAAGATATTGGGGTTACTGCTTCCAATTCTATAGATATAGTATCGCGCAGAAGTACCGATGGCGGTAAAACATGGTCTGCACCAATTA
This sequence comes from uncultured Bacteroidaceae bacterium, assembly GCA_964550265.1. Classification (GTDB taxonomy): domain Bacteria; phylum Bacteroidota; class Bacteroidia; order Bacteroidales; family DTU049; genus GWF2-43-63. The sequence goes on along the minus strand of CAZJYL010000033.1, from coordinate 3,355 downwards.
CTATTGCAGGCAATCATAGCACATATTGTTATACCGACCCATGTTTTATTGTTGATTATCAAACAGGGGTTGTTTTTTGCTTTATGGCTTCGGGTACGGGTACTGCAAACAGATTTAGCGCATCTACTCCTGGTAACCCAATTAAGATTTATAAAATTGAAAGCCACGATAATGGTTTGACATGGATTAACGGAGTTGATATTACCAATAGTATTTATGGGTCAAAATGCCCTGATGCAACCAGAAGAGGCTGGTATGCGGGAGTTGTGTCTCCCGGCTCGGGCATACAAATGGCAAACGGGCGACTGGCTGCTTTGTTGCAAACCCGTACAAGTTCAGCTGTTACTCCCATTCACGATTATTTAATTTATTCCGACGATCATGGAGCAACGTGGAAATGCAGTACTAATTCTGCTTGCTCATCAGGTGATGGCAACGAAGCCCAGCTTGTTCAGAGAGCAGACGGCAGCATTTTAGCCAGTATCAGACATGTAACTAACAGGTATATGAATGTTTCCACTGATAACGGAATATCATGGGGGACTCCTTATGCAGAGACAGAAATTACAGAGCCCGGATGTAATGGCGATATAGCCCGTCTTACAACTATTGCCGGCGGATCTGATAAAAACAGATTGTTGCAATCGATTCCTTTTAATGCAACAATGCGGACAAACATGTCGGTAATGCTTTCCACTGACGATGGAAATAATTGGCCATACAGAAAAGTAATTTATCCCGATATGGGTGCAACCACGATCGGATCGGCCTATTCAACAATGTGTGTATTGCCTGATAATACTATAGGGCTTGTATATGAGCTCAGCGATACTATTCCTTATAATGGTGCATGGGCCTGGCCTTATGAGCAGATTCATTTTGTACGATTCAGTCTGAACTGGCTTACCGGCGGTGCAGAAAGCCTTTGTCAGCCAACCGGATTTACCGCTCCTACAAGTAATTCACCCCAATGTACCAATGGCAGCATAACTTTCACCCATGGAACCTGCCCAACCGGATATACATGCTACTGGCAAACCAGTGCCACAGGTACAAGTACTGCAAATTCTTCAAATACCTTAACTATAACCCAAGCTACTCCTGGTAACTACACTGCTTATGTAAGAGGTTACAATGGTTCTTGCTGGACACAAGCTTTGTCTTGCGTAGGAACATTTTTACAGGCTCCTACAAATGTTACTGCTACAGCATCTGACAACTCTATATGCACAGGTGATGCCATTAACCTTTTTTCATCGGCATCTAATACCGAAACTTTGATTAACCCATTAATTGAAGGTAGTTTCGACCCCGGAAGTACTTTTGCAAATAATGGATGGAATGAGGTTAATGGAGCAAACAACAAATGGACATGTAATGCTTATGCCGGAGCTAATACAGGTATGAATTCGGCTTATATTGGTACCGAAACCTCTTATGCAGGAACTGCAAATGCCAGTGTTAATCATTTTTACAGAGATGTTGTAATTCCTTCGGGCTCTACTAATATCAGCCTTAAGTTTTATCTTAAAATGCCTACTATCCATAATGGTAATGATTTTGTCAGGGTATATACCACAACAACCGCTTATACCCCTGTTGCAGGAACAACCCCAGGTACCGGTTATACGCAGGTTTTTAGCTATACTACGCCTGCCCTTGCCAATTACACCCTTCAAACGGTTTCGCTTCCCGAAGCATTGGCAGGAACTACCGTAAGAATTGTTTTTACCTATATTTGCAATGCAACTACTCCTTTTGCAAACCCGTCAATTGATGATATTTCTCTTACCGTTAACAAAGCAAATTATTCATGGTCTTCGTCTCCTGCAGGCTTTTCTTCCTCTTTGCAAAACCCTACAGGTCTTACACCAAATACAAATACAACTTATACCGTAACCGCTTCAGCTGCTAACGGATGCTCGCAAACCGCAAGTACTACGGTTACAGTTTCTTCAGTTACTCCAAACTTTAATCAACTCGGGCCATATTGCGTTGGGGATATTGCAGGTTCATTACCAACTACTTCCCTGAACGGTATTAGCGGAACATGGACACCTTCTACTATAAGTACTGTCAGTACAGGTACTACAACTTATACGTTTAACCCTAATTCAGGTCAGTGTGCCTCATCTGTAACAATGGATATAACTGTATATGCCGCTATAAACAATCCTACATTCAGCACCTACGGACCTTATTGCGTGGGAGATGCTGCGGGTTCGCTGCCAACTACTTCTTCTAACGGAATTACGGGGACATGGACACCTGCAACAATCAGCACGGCAAGCGCAGGTTCAACAAATTATACTTTCACGCCTAATGCTGGGCAATGTGCTAATCCAAAAACAATTACAGTAGTCGTAAATGCCAAAACTGATCCAACATTCAGTACCTACGGACCTTATTGCGTGGGTGATGTTCCGGGAACGCTGCCAACTACTTCCTCCAACGGCATTACCGGAACCTGGTCGCCTGCAACAATCAGCACTGCAAGCGCAGGTTCAACAAATTATACTTTTACCCCGACTGCAGGACAATGCGCTAATCCAAAAACAATTACAGTAGTTGTAAATGCCAAGGTTGATCCTACATTCAGCACCTACGGTCCTTATTGCGTGGGAGATGTTGCGGGCTCGTTGCCAACTACTTCTTCTAACGGAATTACGGGGACATGGGCGCCTGCAACAATCAGCACGGCAAGCGCAGGTTCAACAAATTATACTTTTACCCCGACTGCAGGACAATGCGCTAATCCAAAAACAATTACAGTTGTTGTAAATGCAAAGACTGATCCTACATTCAGCACCTACGGTCCTTATTGCGTGGGTGATGCTGCGGGTTCGCTGCCAACTACTTCTTCCAACGGCATTACCGGAACTTGGTCGCCTGCCACAATCAGCACTGCAAGCGCCGGCTCTACTAATTATACTTTCACACCGACTGCAGGACAGTGCGCTAATCCAAAAACAATTACGGTTGTTGTAAATGCCAAGACCGATCCCACATTCAGCACTTACGGACCTTATTGCGTGGGAGATGTTCCGGGCTCGTTGCCAACTACTTCTTCGAATGGCATTACCGGAACTTGGACGCCTGCCACAATCAGCACGGCAAGCGCAGGTTCAATAAATTATACTTTTACTCCTAATGCTGGACAGTGTGCAAATTCAAAAACAATTACAGTGGTTGTAAATGCCAAGGTTGATCCCACATTCAGCACTTACGGACCTTATTGCGTGGGAGATGCTGCGGGCTCGCTGCCAAATACTTCTTCGAATGGCATTACCGGAACTTGGTCGCCTGCCACAATCAGCACGGCAAGCGCAGGCTCAACAAATTATACTTTCACTCC
>CAZJYL010000032.1:5801-13844 GCA_964550265.1 uncultured Bacteroidaceae bacterium | reverse complement strand
ATACTAATGATATAGACCGTGAATTGGAAGAGCGCATGCAGCTGGCGCAAAAAATTTCGTCAATGGTATTGTCTTTACGCAAAAAAACAGGCAATCGTGTTCGTCAGCCGCTACAAAAAATATTAATTCCGCTTACCGACAATAAAATAAAAGAACAAGTTGAAAGTGTTCAAAAAATTATTTTAGCTGAAGTTAATGTCAAAAATTTGGAATTTTTCAAGGATGATGGCAGTTTTCTTGTTAAAAAGGTAAAGGCCGATTTCAAAAAACTTGGGCCGAAATTTGGCAAACAGATGAAAGAGTTGGCAGCGGCAATTTCAAATATGGACAAATCGCAGATTAATTTATTGGAAAGCGAAGGCAAAATAAATATTTTATTGACAGAAGGCAATGTAGAGATATCTAAAGATGATGTGGAAATTATTACCGAAGATATTCCGGGCTGGGTTGTTATGAGCGAAGGAAGCTTGTCGGTAGCCCTTGATGTTTCATTAACCGACGCTTTAATTGAAGAAGGTATTGCACGTGAGTTTGTAAACCGTATCCAAAATTTACGCAAAGAACGAGATTATGAGGTTACTGACAAGATTCGGGTTTTTGTTGAAAAAGCAGAATTAATAGAAAAGTCAATAACAAACAATTATTCATATATTTGCAATGAGATATTAGCGACAGAACTTGAACTTCGGGATACAAAAAACGCTGCAGGAGCAGTTTTAATTGAATTAACCGATGAAATTTCAGTTCATGCTATTATCGAAAAAGTGTAAAAACTGAATTATGGCAAAAGAAGAAAAAGAAAAAAGTCGTTATAGCGATGCGGAACTTGAAGAATTCCGTTTGCTTATTAATGCTAAATTGGAAAAGGCAAAAGCAGACTTAGCTTTGCTTACCGAAGCTTTTACCGGAACCAACGACAATGATATTAGTGATACCAGCCCTACCTTTAAAGTACTTGAAGAGGGATCACAGGTTTTATCAAAAGAAGAAAACAGCCAGTTAGCGGCGCGTCAGCAAAAATTTATTCGTGACTTAGAGGCTGCTTTGGTGCGTATTCAAAACAAAACCTATGGTATTTGCAGGGTAACGGGCAAACTAATTTCAAAAGAACGCTTAACTGCCGTACCACATGCCACATTAAGCATTGAGGCAAAAAATAAAATGACCAAAAAAGAACCTCGCATCAGTTTGCCTCCAGATGAATAAAAAAATACTACGTAATGTATTGATATTCATCTTTGCATTACTTATTTTAGATCAGACTTTAAAAATTTATATCAAAACACATTTCCTTCTGGGAGAAGAAGTTAATGTTATTGGAACTTGGTTTCGGCTAAATTTTGTTGAAAATATCGGAATGGCTTTCGGTCTCCACTTGAAAGGTGCCATCGGTAAATATTTTCTCAGCGTTTTCAGAATTTTTGCAGCCGGAATTATTATGTGGTATTTGCTAAAAATTATCAGAGAAAATAAACCGGTTTTATACGTTATTGCCATCGCTTTAATTTTTGCAGGAGCTGCCGGCAATATAATTGACAGTATGTTCTTTGGTCTTATTTTCGATTCCAGCCCGGTTTATGGCTCAGGTGCAAATCCTGTATCTTTGTTTGGTGGCAGCTATGCCGGCTTTTTACAGGGAAAGGTTGTGGATATGTTTTTCTTTCCAATAATTCATGGTTATTATCCTTCTTGGGTTCCTTTTAAAGGAGGCCAGGAATTTTTATTTTTCAGACCGGTTTTCAATCTTGCCGATTCTTATATTTCTATTGCCGTAATAATGATTATTGTATTTCACAGGAAAATGTTCCCGAAGCAATCAAAGCAATAATTAAAAAATACTAATTTACAAACACAAAAGTATTTAAACCCAAGGTGTTACGTACCTATATATTATCTGATTAAAGCAACAGATTTAATATATTTATACTCATTTTTATCAAGTCCTCTGACGTGAATAATTACAGAGTACACCTCTTGCGGAGCCTGAGTTACACCATCGGGCATCATGCCATCCCAGCAATGATTAATATCGGTTGAGCTGAATATAAGTTCTCCCCATCTGCTATAAACCCTCATGCTAAAATGATCAAGATCCCAGCCAACACCATAAACACGGAAATAATCATTTTTATTATCACCATTTGGACTAAATGCGCTTGGTACAAAACAAGTAAAAGCAGGTCTTATGGTAACTACGGAAGATGTTGAATCAATACATCCGGCTGCGTTTTCTACAACAAGAGACACTATATATTCTCCTGTGCCGGGATATTCATATACTGGATTCATGTCAAAACTTGTTCCACCCGAGGCATCGCCAAACGACCAATTGTAAATGGAACCTCCAACTGACTGATTTATGAAAGTTATTGTTGAATTATCTTCGGTTGTTATGGCCGGATCTGCAATAAATGATGCAACAGGATTAGGCAATACATTAACATAATTATTCCGTGTATAAGTATCCTGACAACCTGCAGCTGTGGTAACAGTAAGCGTTATGGTAAATGTGCCTGCTCCAAAACTATGACTTGGATTTTGAGAATTACTGGTACTGCCATCACCAAAATTCCAGCTCCATGATGAAATATTACCACTGCTCTGATCGGTAAAATTTACCAATGTAGGTTCACAACCCATTAACGGATCGGCAATGAATAATGCTGATGGATTTAAATTAACTGCTACAATTACCTCAGCTGTTCCGGTACAACCATGGGTGTCAGTGCCTGTAACACTATAAGTTGTATTAGATGTGGGCGATGCAGAAAAATTTGAACCCGAACCACTTGGGCTCCAGATATAAGAGTTTCCTCCGCTTGCAGAAATTGTTGTACTGCTACCCTGACAAATAGAAGAGGGTGAAGCAGTAGCTGTAATGTTGGGGATAGGATTTATTGTTACTGCAACACCAGCTGTATTGGAACAACCATTTGCATCGGTTCCCGTAACAGAATAAGTTGTTGTTGATGTGGGTGAAACAGAAAAGCTTGAGCCCGAACCACTTGGGCTCCATGTATAAGTATTACCACCATTTGCCGATATTACAGCGCTATCGCCATGACAGATAGAAGCCGGTGATGCTGAAGCAGTAATTGTTGGTAAAGCATTTACAGTAACAGAAACAGTTGCCGTGCCGCTACATCCGCTGGCATCTGAGCCGGTAACTGCATAGGTTGTAGATGAATTTGGCGTAGCTGTAAAACTAGAGCCGGTACCACTTGGACTCCATGTGTAAGTACTTCCTCCACTGGCCGAGATTGTTGTGCTTCCGCCCTGACAAATAGAAGTCGGGGACGCACTGGCAGTTACTGAAAGATTCGGGCCTACATTAACAGTAACACTTGCAGTATTGGTACATCCATTTGCATCGGTTCCCGTAACATTATAAGTAGTGTTAGAAGTAGGAGTAGCCGTAAAGCTTGAACCAGAGCCACTTGGGCTCCATGTATATGAACTTCCTCCACCGGCTGAAATAGTAGTACTGCCACCCTGACAAACAGAAGTTGGGGATGCTGAAGCAGTAATTGCTGGCAAGGCATTTACAGTAACCGTTACGCTGGATGTATTGGAACAACCATTGGCATCGGTTCCTGTAACAGAGTAAGTTGTTGTTGACGTAGGCGTAGCTGTAAAGCTTGAACCTGAACCACTTGGACTCCATGTATATGAATTTGCCCCACTAACAGAAACGGTAGTGCTTGAACCATTACAAATAGCAGATGGCGAAGCAGATGGTGTTACTGTTGGCTTTGGATGAACGGTAAAGTTTACAGTCCATCGCAAATCAGCGCAATTGTTTGTGGAAACCACCAGCTCCATATCTCCGCTATAACTTACCGGCACATTAGTTAAAGAAATTGAAGGTGTTGTGGTAGCAGGCAACGTAGTGCCGTTAAAAGTCCAGCTATATGAAGTTGCATTTGGAATTAAAAAAGTATTTAAAGTTATAGATTCGCCTTCGCAAACAGTATCGTTCACTAAAACATTATTTTTAATATTTATGATGGAAATATTATCTAAAGCCCCGGCGCCTCCTGCTTCTTGCTGGACAACCATGCCATTTAGATTCTGCAGATTTTCTCTTCCTGCTGATGATGAGTTTATGGCCATATTAATATCTTGTAACCCCGGTACAGGTTGCCATATTGCAGGGCTGGCATTCATTATTTTATAACAAACGCTACCAGAGCCTTGTCCACTATTAGCTTTCAAATTAATTGTCAGCCTGTATCTGGTCCAACCGGAACCTACCCTAGCTGCACTAACAACAGTTCCATCTGCCTTATACAATTCCATATTACTCAATGCAAAGCCTAAGCCAATACCTAACTCATTAGGATCAGCCGTCTTGCAATCACTGCTATAATCACCATCTCCATTTGCATCGAATCCCAAATTAAGCCATTCTCCCCACACATTTCCATTATCATAATCAAATTCTAAAATAACAAAATCGCTATTGGTTAAAACATAATATTCCCAGTTCCCATCATTTTTTCTTGAAGTAAAACCGTGACTTCCACCCGTATTACCAGGATTTTTTAATGCTATGCCACCAGCATACGCTCCGGATGGAGTTGCATCAAATGCAATAGGCGGTGCGTCAAACCCCGGGGGTATCTGACAGTTTACCGAACCTGGAATGTTGGCACTAGTGTTTAAATTTCCCATATATTTCCAATTGTCTTGCCCGTGAATGAGTCCTAAAGACAATGAATTAAAATCATAAGTTTGTGTTAACACCTGTGTATATGCATCAATAGGCTTTAAACCAATACACACAGCAATGCAAAATAAAAATATTGCCGATGTAGTTTTAATTAATTTCATCATTTTTAATAATTGTAAATTAACAATGATTTTAAATTTCAAGATTTTTATTTAAATCTATTTCAAATTTAGCAATATAATTCCGTTACAATTAGACAACATACCCAATACACATGCTATTTGGGAGTATTTTATACATAAGGTATTATATTTTGACAAGTACCGATTAAGCAGATACAATATTGACAATTTGCCATAAAACATAAGACATACAACGTTAATACACAGCATATTGCAATGATAAGCGTTATTCTTTTCAAATCAATATTTTGACAAACAGCGCTTTTTAGGAGAAAATCATTGATGTTGTTTATAACTCTTACAACACGGTATTTATACCAACATCCTTAAAAACAAGGATTTACACATAAAGGAAACATCACATTACAAAATTTTTAAATTGTACGGTTGAATTTAAATAAGTTTATGTATGCATAAAATATAAAAAAAGACGGCATTGTATATACAACGCCGTCTTTAATACAATTTAATTTTATCATCTAATCAGACCAACGCCTTGAATATACTCGCGTTCTTTGTCGTCTAATCCTTTAACGTTAATAATAATTGTATATACACCTTGCTGAGCTTCAGATTTATCACCCTGCATCATTCCGTTCCAGCCTGTATTCACATCAGTGGTGCTAAAAACTAGTTCTCCCCACCTGTTATAAACCCGCATTGAATAATAATCGGTATCCCAACCGGTACCAAATGGCCTTATTACGTCATTTTTACCATCATTATTCGGACTAAATGTGTTAGGAATATAAAAAGTATAAACAGGCTTAATTGTTATTGTTGTTTCAGAGGTATCGGAACAGCCCGCAGAATTTTCGGCATAAAGTGTAACCGTAAATGTTCCTCTGTTTTCATAACTGTAAATAGGATTTATTGAGTTATCAGTTGTTCCCGTTCCATCACCAAAATTCCAGATATAGCTTGTAGCCCCGCTAGATTGATTTATAAAAAATATTGTTGCATTATCTTCGGTTGTAGTTGTTGGGCTGGCAGAAAATGAAGCGATTGGATTTGAAGAAATAACGATATAATTATTCTTTGTTATTGAAGATTGGCAACCATTATTTGTTGTTCCAACAAGAGTAACAGAATATGTTCCTGATGTATAGGTATGACCGGGATTTTGTAACCCACTAATGGAACCATCACCAAATTGCCATTCCCATATCGTTACATTATTTGAACTAAGATCGGTAAAATTGATTGTTTGCGGACTACAACCCGTAAGAGGATTTGCCACAAAATCAATTGTCGGTAATGATTCTACTGTTACTATTACCGAAGCTGTACCAGTACATCCTTGCGAATCTGTCCCGGTAACACTATAGGTTGTCGTTGTAGTCGGGCTATCAGTAAAAGGTGTAGAATTTTGACCATTACTCCAAACATAACTATTTCCACCAGAGGCATTTATTGTACTGCTATTTCCTATACAAATTAATGAAGGAGTCGCATTTGCTGTAATATTAGGTAAAAGATTTACTGTTACGCTAATATTTGCTGTTCCCTCGCATCCGGCACTTGTTCCAGTTACAGTATAAGTTGTTGTATTAGTAGGTGTTACGGATATGCTTGAACCGTTAAGACCTGTATCCCAAGAATAAGTGTCGGCTCCTGACGCACTTAGTGTAGAACTTTGACCACTACAAATTGCAGCGGGTGAAGCACTTATAGTAATAGTTGGCAATGGGTTAACGTTTACGCTTACTGTGGCGGTTCCTGTACATCCTGAACTGGTACCGGTTACTGTATAGGTTGTTGTACTACCCGGAGTAACCGATATACTTGATCCGCTGCCGCCTGAACTCCACGAATATGTGCCGGCTCCGCCGGCTGTTAATGTTGTGCTTTGACCTACACAAATAGCAGCAGGAGATGTACTGGCGGTAACATTTGGCAATGGATTAACGGTTACGCTTACCGTGGCAGAACCTGTACATCCTAAGCTGGTACCCGTTACTGTATAAGTGGTTGTTCCACCCGGGGTAACCGATGTACTTGAACCACTGCCACCTGAGCTCCATGAATATGTACTTGCTCCGCCGGCTGTTAAAGTAGTACTCTGACCTACACAAATAGCAGCAGGGGACGCACTGGCCGTAACATTTGGCAATGGGTTAACTGTTACACTAACCGTGGCAGTTCCTGTACATCCTAAACTGGTACCCGTTACTGTATAAGTGGTTGTTCCACCAGGGGTTACAGATGTACTTGATCCGCTTCCGCCTGAACTCCACGAATATGTATCGGCTCCGCCGGCTGTTAATGTAGTACTTTGGCCTGCGCAAATGGTAGCAGGAGAGGCGCTGGCTGTAACATTTGGCAATGGATTAACAGTTACACTAACTGTTGCAGTACCTGTACACCCTAAACTAGTGCCAGTTACAGTATAAGTCGTTGTACCAGCAGGAGTAACCGATGTACTTGAACCACTGCCGCCTGAACTCCATGAATATGTACTTGCTCCGCCGGCTGATAATGTTGTGCTTTGGCCTGTGCAAATAGCAGCTGGGGATGCACTGGCGGTAACATTTGGTAATGGGTTAACAGTTACACTTACCGTGGCAGTGCCTGTACACCCTAAAATAGTTCCTGTTACAGAATATGTAGTTGTATTTGCAGGTGAGACCGTTATGCTTGAACCAGTACCACCTGTACTCCATGCATATGTACTTGCTCCACTAACATTTAATGATGAGCTTTGTCCACTGCAGATAGTAGCAGGAGTAGCACTAATGGATAATGTAGCATTGTCATTAACTGTTACTGATACTGATGCTGTGCCGGTACATCCCAAGCTTGTTCCTGTAACAGTGTATGTTATCGTATTTACTGGACTGACAGAAATACTTGAGCCACTGCCTCCTGTACTCCATGAGTATGTGCCGGCTCCGCCCGCTGTTAATATTGCGCTCTGACCATTGCAAATAGTAGCAGGGGATGCACTGGCTGTAACATTTGGCAATGGATTTACAGTAACGCTAACTGTAGCTGTGCCGGCACATCCTGAACTGGTACCCGTTACTGTATAAGTGGTTGTTCCACCCGGGGTAACAGATGTACTTGAGCCGCTGCCTCCTGAACTCCATGTATAAGTACTTGCCCCTCCGGCTGTTAATGTTGTACTTTGACCCGCACAAATAGAAGCAGGAGATGCACTGGCGGTAACATTTGGCAATGGGTTAACTG
>CAZJYL010000032.1:0-5701 GCA_964550265.1 uncultured Bacteroidaceae bacterium | reverse complement strand
CACTAACCGTGGCTGTGCCTGTACACCCTGAACTGGTACCTGTTACTGTATAAGTGGTTGTTCCACCCGGGGTAACCGATGTACTTGAGCCGCTGCCACCGGAACTCCATGAATAAGTACTTGCCCCTCCGGCTGATAATGTTGTACTTTGACCTGCACAAATAGAAGCAGGAGATGCACTGGCGGTAACATTTGGCAATGGGTTAACTGTTACACTAACCGTGGCTGTGCCTGTACACCCTGAACTGGTACCTGTTACTGTATAAGTCGTTGTACCACCCGGGGTAACTGATGTACTTGAACCACTGCCACCTGAGCTCCATGAATAAGTACTAGCTCCTCCGGCTGTTAATGTTGTGCTCTGACCTGCACAAATAGAAGCAGGAGACGCACTGGCGGTAACATTTGGCAATGGGTTAACTGTAACGCTTACAGTGGCCGTGCCTGTACAGCCTGAACTGGTACCTGTTACTGTATAAGTCGTTGTACCACCAGGGGTAACTGATGTGCTTGAACCGCTGCCACCTGAGCTCCATGAATAAGTACTTGCCCCTCCGGCTGTTAATGTTGTACTTTGACCTGCACAAATAGAAGCAGGAGATGCACTGGCGGTAACATTTGGCAATGGGTTAACTGTTACACTAACCGTGGCTGTGCCTGTACACCCTGAACTGGTACCTGTTACTGTATAAGTCGTTGTACCACCCGGGGTAACTGATGTACTTGAACCACTGCCACCTGAGCTCCATGAATAAGTACTAGCTCCTCCGGCTGTTAATGTTGTGCTCTGACCTGCACAAATAGAAGCAGGAGATGCACTGGCGGTAACATTTGGCAATGGGTTAACTGTTACACTAACCGTGGCTGTGCCTGTACACCCTGAACTGGTACCTGTTACTGTATAAGTCGTTGTACCACCCGGGGTAACTGATGTACTTGAACCACTGCCACCTGAGCTCCATGAATAAGTACTAGCTCCTCCGGCTGTTAATGTTGTGCTCTGACCTGCACAAATAGAAGCAGGAGACGCACTGGCTGTAACACTTGGCGCCGGGTTAACAGTTACGCTTACAGTGGCTGTACCAGTACACCCTGAAATTGTTCCGGTTACAGTATATGTTGTTGTACTGCCCGGGGTAACCGAAATACTTGAACCGCTGCCACCTGAACTCCATGAATATGTACTTGCCCCTCCGGCTGTTAATGTTGTGCTTTGACCTGCACAAATAGAAGCAGGTGAAGCACTGGCGGTAACACTTGCTCCATTACTTACAGAGACCGTAGTAGAAGCTGTTCCTGAACAACCTCCATTAGTAACGGTAACTGTATAAACTCCCGAAGCCGAAGGAGTAGCATTAGATATTGAAGGATTTTGTGCAGTACTGGTAAAACCATTTGGACCTGACCATGAATATGTATTTCCTGTGCCGGAAGATGAAGTTAAATTCAATGTTTGTCCTGAGCAAATAGGACCATTGTTTGATGCCGTAGGGGTAACTCCATTAACAAAAACAGTAACCTGATCGGTGTATGTTCCCGGGCATAAAGGATTCCCTCCTGTAACAGAAACAGTATAAGTAGTAGTTGTAGAAGGTGAAGCTACGGGATTTGAAATATTAGGATTAGATAATCCTATGGTTGGTGACCACACATAGCTCGAACCTCCTGAGGCATTTAATGTTGTGCTTTGACCCGCGCAAATTGTTACATCAGGCCCTGCGTCGGCGGTATATACACCGGAAGCTGCAGAAATAACATAATCGCAAACATCACCTGCCCATCCGTCAATCATAACATAGTAAGTATGTCCAATAACGAGACCAGTTGCTGTAACCGTACCATTAATGGCAGTTCCCGGATTAAAGCAATTCGAAACTGCAGTAAATGAAGTACAGCCTGTTACATCAAATATTTGCATCTGTATTCCCCAATTATGAGTACAGTTTGAAACAAATAAATTTAAAGTAGCTGTTGTTTCTTCTGCAACAAAAGAAAGCCACGAATTATTATCCAAAGAGCCACAAAACAATGCACCAAGATTACCAGGAGAATCAACGGTATAGGCAGAACTAGTATTGCCACAATACCCATTAAGGTTACAAATAGGAGTGGGATTAGTACAAAAGTCACCTGCTGCAGGATTAGATGCACACGGAGGTGCTGTTGGTGGAGTATACGCGCATAAGCCAAATGTTCCAAATTGATTTCCCCCATACTCCCAAAATCTTATATAAATAGTGGAGCCAGGCGTTAATCCGCTACGATTAATCATCGGCATTAACCCATTGGGACTGTCATCATCATCACATTCTATTAATGTCAAGGATCCACATGTTCCCGAATAAATTGCCATACCACAATCCGTAATAGTGCCTTCTTTAGAATCAATTATTATTTGTCCTGATGACGGAACCGTTACTTTAAACCATATGTCTGCTCCAAGATAATTTGCACAACCAGGAGCAGGTGCACCTGAAGAAGCAGTTGCTCCAACATTTGAGAAAGTAGAATATGAGCATGTAGAGTTAACAGTTAAAGGAATTGCATTAGCACATTCGTCATTTGTAACCGGAGGAGGTGAGTCATCATAAACACAAATATTGAATGATCCAAACAAATCTCCGCCATATTCCCAAAATCTTATATAAATAGTGGAGCCAGGCGTTAATCCGCTACGATCAATCATTGGCATTAACCCATTGGGACTATCATCATCATCACATTCTATTAACGTCAAAGACCCACATGTGCCTGAATAAATTGCCATCCCACCATCTGTAATATCTGCTTGTTGGGTATCAATAATAAGATGTCCACTTGCAGGCACAGTAGTTTTAAACCAGACGTCTCCCCCCTGGTAGTTTGCACAACCAGGAGCAGGTGCGCCCGAAGAAGCCGTAGCATTTAAATTTGTATATGTGTTATATACGCAGGCGGTACCCGGTGTAATTAATATTGCATTCGCACAATCATCATTTGCAGGTTGAGAAAAAGCATTTGCAGACAACAAGCAAATAACTGCACAACAAAAAAGTGTGCGAAAAAAACTTATAGAAAAATATTTAATTTTATTCATAATATCTAATTGATTTGCATTGATAAAATTTTAATTATTTTCCCTGTAACAAGACGTGAAGAAATAATCATTTCCCGGACTTTCATTATATCAATACTTTTGTCGGCCGACACAATTATTTCGCCTATATCACTATTGGTTTGAATATCATAAATGCCACTATATTTTTTTACATGTTCATCAATAAGAAAAGCATGATTTGAATCAACAATTCCTTCAACACTGAAAACAAATTCGTTTCTGTCAGTTAAAGTAGAATTGTTAAAAACCTCTACTGGTCTTTCTGTACAAGTAATATCAGCAATCCAGCCGGAATATGAAGATGATTTTTCGGACTGAAACAAAAAAGTTAATGCTCCCGACGAATTATTAAAAGATGCTATTAAATTTTTGGGCGCAGGATTATCTTTTGAGTAAACCCCTAGAGAAGGAGCCGAAATGCTATTGCCATCAAAGACAGCCAAATAATCATTCTCTCCCAGCTCGAATTCATAAAAAATCAAACCTGCAACAATAGTTTCTTTTTCAGGTGCAATCGTTAAAATATAATGCTCATCTGCACCATAATTGCCATCCTTCCCTCCACTATCAAAAAACATCCCCCCACAATTAGTTACAATACCGTCTTTCATTGTTATCGATTGAGCATTCGATTGAATAATCAATGAAATAAAAAAACTCATAAAAATAAATTTCCCCATATTTATTGAATTATTTGTTACAAAAAAACCCCAAGAAAAATAGAAACAAAAATCAACCTTTAGATATTTATTAATCTTAAATGTTTAATGAAATTAAAAATAAAATTTGTTAAAAATTGAATTTTTGTATTTAAAACAAAAAACGACACATATATTCCGTAAATTATTAGCTTTAAAACAAAATAATTTTAAAACAAAAATTATCTGTAAATAAAGGTTGTTTTTGCTATTAAAAAGAACTTAAAAAGTCAATTTTATATGTTTTCAAAAATTTATTTAATTAGTTTTTTAGTCTAAATAAATCAGTTTTTAATCTAATAAATAGGTTTTAAATATTGTTTCAAAAGTATATTTTTCAATAAATTTAAGTTCAATATCAAAGCACTGAATAACATTCAAATAATAAACCTAAACTCCCCCCATCATTTGTTCCCATTCAGCCATAAGCAAAGTATTCTTGTTTTGCAGATTATTTAGTTCTTTCGATAATTCATCATAATCTTTTTGGTCTTTGCCGGTATCAGAGTTTGATAAAAGTTCTGTGATTTCGTTTATTCTGTTTTCAACAACAGAAATTTCCTTCTCGATTTGCTCAATTTTTGCTGTCAGCTTCCTTTTTTCTCTTTCTTTTTCTTTATTTTCAAGATATTGCTGCTTGGATGCACTTACAGGCTTATCATCAGAAATCCTGCTTTTCGATAATTTCAATTCGGCAGCCTGCTCTTTGTCTCTGATTTCCATTAATTCGCAAATATCATAATTCAGCTGGCGAATTTTATGGTCTTTAAATTCAAAAATACGCGTTGTAAGCCCCGAAAGAAAATCCCTGTCATGCGAAACAACTATCAATGTGCCGTTAAAATGCAACAAGGCGTTTTTTAAAACATCCTTGGCTGACATATCCAAATGATTTGTCGGCTCATCAAGCACTAAAAAATTAATAGGCTGCAACAGCATCTTGGCAAGAGCCAAACGAGTTTTTTCGCCCCCCGACAAAACCATTACCTTTTTGTCGATGTCTTCGCCGCCAAACATAAAACTACCAAGAATATTGCGCAGCTTTGGCCTTGTATCGCTGTCGGCAACTTCTTCCAGCGTTTCATAAACAGTTTTGTTACGATCCAGTAACTCGGTCTGATTCTGTGCAAAATAACCTATTTGAACATTATGTCCGATTTTAAGATCTCCGGCAAAATCAATATCTCTCATTATCATTTTAATAAGAGTGGTTTTGCCTTGCCCGTTCTGACCAACAAAGGCAATACGCTCATTACGCGCAATAATGAAATCGGTCGGGTTAATTACTAATTTATCTCCATACTTTTTAGAAACCTGATTGGCTTCTACAACTACTTTGCCGCTGTCTCTTGCAGGCGTGAACCGAAAGCTGATTCTGGAATTATCCGTGTTGTCAACAGTAATCTCTTCAATTTTTTCAAGCTGCTTTATTCTTGATTGTACCTGTTTTGCTTTTGTGGCCTTATATCTAAATCGTTCTATAAAACTTTCAATCTGGGCAATTTCGCGTTGCTGATTTTTAAGTTCGCTGCTTTGTTGTTCTATTCGTTCCTGCCTTAACTCCACATATTCGGAATAATTTGCAGGATAATCATATATTTTCCCTTGTTGAATCTCTATTGTCCTTGTGATAACATTATCAAGTAAAACTCGGTCGTGAGAAACCAATATAACAGCACCCGGATAATTCTGTAAAAACCTTTCCAGCCAGCGAATACTCTCAATGTCCAAATGGTTTGTGGGTTCATCCAGCAGCAACAAATCGGGTTGTTTAAGCAATAGTTTTGCAAGTTCCACCCTCATCTGCCAACCACCGCTAAAAACCGACATCGGCTTAAAAAAATCTTCCCGCAAGAAACCCAATCCTTTCAAAACCTTTTCGGTCTGTTCACGATAAGTGTTTATG
>CAZJYL010000031.1:0-13849 GCA_964550265.1 uncultured Bacteroidaceae bacterium | reverse complement strand
TTCAAATACTGTTATCGACCCCTATGTTCAGATTTCGGTTTTGAACAAAAGAATATTTTTTATTGCAGGGGGGGTAAATCAATCTGCTGTAAGTATTCCTTATTTGAATGAGAACACCACACTTATAGATGTAATAACAACTGCCGGAGGAATTAAAGAAGGGAAAGCCAGTGCTATCAGACTGATAAGAAACACTGTAAACGGCTTAAAAATTTACGAAGTTGATCTTTCTGACTTTTCTCAGGCAAAGTATTCTTTTGCGACGGTTTTACCTAATGATATAGTTTATGTTGTGCCGCAGTACAGACCATTTAGAAAATTTGTGGAAAACTTGGCTCCGTATTTAACTTTGATTTCAACAGGCTTGATTATATATAATATAACACGTTGATAAAATATGACAGATAATCGCAAGTTAAAATTTAATGATGAGTTTGACTTAAAGTTGTTTCTCAATTTAACTAGGAAAAGCTTAAAGTACATAATACCATTTGCAATTTTAATATTTGTTGCTGTTTTTGTGTATTTGCGCTATACCATGCCTGTTTACGAAGCCACATGTTTGGTTCAGATAAATTCAGATGATAAAGCTGAAAAATTATTTGAGAAAAAAACTTATTACGACGACGACATATATAGGAAGATAGAAATCATGCGTTCACCTGTATTTATGCAGCGGGTTGTTTCGCAACTTCCATTGGATGTAAGTGTTTTTGTGAAAGGTAACATTTTGAATTTCGAATTATATAACGATATACCTTTTGAAATTAAACACGAGATAATTGATTCTTCTTTTTATGGAGTACCAATATTAATAGGGGTTAATGATTCAGATTTTGTGATTTCCGAAATCAATAATAAATCATATTCCGAAAAATTTAGTTTTCATCAACCCGTTTTATTACCACAAGTAAATTTTATTATTTCGCCCAAGTCTGCAGATGTAAAATCTTTTTTCAATAATTATAGGCACAAGCAGTTCATTATTCAATTTAATAATCTGAAGGAATTAGCTACTCAATATTCTGAAAAAGTTAATATTTCGGTTGTTAACGACATTGCAAAAACTATTCGTATAGGAATTAAAGATTTAAATCCACGAAAAGCTGCTGATATAGTAAATTGTGTTGCAAAGGAATTTGCCGCATTTGAGGTTGAATATCAAAAAAACAGTTCAACCAGTATTTTGGAGTTCATTGATTCGCAGCTTGGGCAGGTTGAGGAAAATCTTGATGATACAAGAGACTCTTTAATGCTAATAGCACCAAATAATATAGATTCAGTTGCAGACAAAGCCACTCTTCAATCGCGGCTTTTTACCCTCGACAATCTTATTTCTCAAAATACGGCTGAATCAGAAGCTCTTGAGGCCTTTTTCAATTCATTTTCATCGGGGAATTCTGATATAATTACATTACTTTCATTGGTCAGTGGTCTTGAATCTCAAGTTTACCTGTCTCCTTATCTACAAGCATTAAAAGATCTTGAAATTAAGAAACAGGAGCTTTTGTTACGGGTAACTGAAAATTCAACTGCCATTGAAAACATTAATGCACAAATTGATTTTCAAAAAAGAATTATTAAAGAGAGTACTTTAGGTTTAATTTCAAAGAATAAGCGTGAATATCAAAGATATATAGCAGAAAAAAATAGTATTTTGCGATTACTGGGTAAGCCAATTTCTAATGGAATAGGTAATCAAAGCAGAGTTGAACGTTATTATACCGTAAATGAAAAATTCTATAATCAATTAATTGAAAAGAAAATTGAATATAGCATTGCCCAGGCCGGGTATGTAAGCCAGTTGATTGTATTGAAACCTGCACAACCCATATTTAATCCGGTTTTCCCGAATAAAAAACTTATTTGGATTGGAGCTTTTGTTTTTGTATTAATAATCAGTTTTGCTTTTCTGATACTGAGATATGTTTTATATGACGAAGTAGTATCTTTAAATGACGTTAAAAAGCTAACATCTATTCCAGTGCTTGGAGTTATACCTAAATATAAAAGTGATATTCCCGTAAGTCAGTTGATAGTAGATAAACGTCCGCGGTCATTGCTTGCCGAGGCACTAAGGGCCATAAGAACGAATTTGCAGTTCATAAAAAATACTCAAATACCTAAAGTCATTACAATTTCGAGTACGGTTTCAGGTGAAGGAAAAACTTTTGTAGCCATCAATTTAGCCGGAGTATTGGCTTTTAATAACAAAAATGTAATTATTCTCGATTTCGATTTGCGCAAGCCTAAAATACATGTTGGTTTTAATAAAGACAATGAAAAAGGAATTTCTTCTATTTTACTGAATATAAATACTATTGATGAATGTATTTGCCATAGCAGTATTCCAAATCTTCATTTTATTACGGCAGGACCTACACCAATTAATCCATCGGAGTTAATTTTATCAAAAGAGACAGATGCTTTATTAGATTATTTAAAAGCAAAATACGACTACATTATTTTAGATACACCCCCAATAGGACTTGTTAGTGATGCAATGAAACCAATGCAGTTCGCTGATTATCCTATTTATGTCATTAAAGCAAACTTTTCTAAACGCTCTTACATTTACAATATTGAAAAATTGTATAACGAAAACAATTTGCGTTTAATGAGTATTGTTCTCAACAGTGTTGATCCCGAAATTACGGGAGCAGGTAGTAGTCAGGGTTTTGCTTATGGTTATGGATATGGCTATAATAATTCAAAGCATGGGTATTATGATGCAGAAGATATTGTGAAAAAATCATGGAAGGATAAGTTATTATTAAAGTTTAGAAAGAAATAATAATGGAGTTTGATACTTTTGAATGCGAAGGGCTGGTTTTAATTAAGCCAAAGGTTTTTTCTGATAACCGCGGTTATTTTTTAGAAACATATCGTTTGCAAAAATATAGTGAAATAGGTATTGGTAATGATTTTGTGCAGGATAACGAAAGTATGTCGCACAAATTTGTTTTGCGCGGATTGCATTTTCAGATACCACCTTATGCTCAGGGCAAATTAATCAGAGTTATCAGTGGTAGCATTTTTGATGTTGCAGTAGATATAAGAAAAAATTCTCCCACATACGGCAAATGGCAATCGGTTTTACTTTCCTCTGAAAATAAATTTCAATTTTGGATTCCGGCGGGGTTTGCACATGGCTTTCTTTCGCTTGAAGACAACACCATAATAAATTATAAATGCACGGCAGATTATAATGCGTCGGCCGAGCGCACCTTGCATTGGAATGACCCGGATTTAAACATCAAATGGCCGGAAAATCCTTTAATAGTAAGTGCAAAAGATGAAGCAGGTGAAAAATTTAAAAATTTCACATCACCATTTTAATTTTGTAATATATGAGTGTAAGTGAATATTTACTGGTTGTTGTGCTTTTTTTTGGTTTTTCATTGGTAATAAATGGCCTTTTTTTGAAATTCTCCGACACATTGGGGCTTAGAACTCCAAAAGAGTCAGGCATTCGATGGGATTCTACACAGAAGCCTTCTTTTGGAGGTATCACGTTTTATATACTATTCTTGATTTCCGTTATTGCATATTCTATGTTGGATACTGAGGTGGGAATTGTTCGCAATGTGGAATTTCTTGGTTTAATGCTGGCTGCATCTATTGGCTTTGTTGCAGGGCTTTTTGATGATGCATTTAATACTAAGCCGCTGATAAAACTTGGATTGCAGGTTTTAACCGGTATTGTATTAATTAGCTCAGGAACTGTTATTAACATTACTGAAAATTTATTTGCTGACTCTTTTATTACTCTTATCTGGGTAATAGGAATAATGAATGCAATTAATTTGCTTGACAACATGGATGCGATTGCATCGATTGTAGTAATATTTATTCTGGCTTGTTTTCTGGTTATTATGCAGCTTAACGGCTTAGTTGACGGCCCTTATGTTTTTATTTCTGTTGGCTTAATTGCTGCAATAGGTGGATTTTTATTTTTCAATTGGAATCCTTCTAAGTTATATATGGGTGATACCGGCAGGTTGTTTTTAGGAACAATAGTTGCATTTTTAGGCATAAAATATGGATGGAATATGAATGTTTATGAGGTTGAGATTCCTTACTGGCTCAAAATACTTGCAGTATTAATAATTTTTATTGTGCCATTAACAGATACAACTACGGTATTTTTAAAACGTATTTTTTCAGGCCGTTCGCCTTTTATTGGAGGAAAAGATCATACAACTCATCATTTGTCTTATCTTGGACTTAATGAAAGAGCAGTTGCGCTTATATATTCCATAATTGGTCTCATATCACTTTTGTCTATCGTAAAATTACTATCTTTGTTTAATCATTGGAACGGTTTTTTAACCTTAGCGTTTGTTTCTTATATCATTGTTGTTTCAGGCGGATTGTTTTATATAGCCTGCATCAACAGAGATAAAGAAGTATAAATTGGTTATTATTTGTTTTCAATGGCTGTTTATTTACCGGAATTTTAAAATATTTTGGTAAATAACAAGTTTAATTCAAAAATTAGACAAAGATGTTTGTGAAAAAATGGATTATAGGCCTTATTTTCATACTGATTTTAATAATTGGCGGCATTCAGTTTTTTATGTTTTATTCGTACAAAACAGTAAATAAAAATCCTGACGAATTGTATTTTAACATGAGCCGGCAAACAGTAAAGGTTTTTCAGCCTTATATACCTGATACTATTACTTTTTGCGGCGAAAATATTCCTGTAGATCATTTGATTGTGCGCGAACGCATGGAGCGTGAAGTTATGGCCAACATGTATTGGCACTCTCATACTATACTGCTTTTAAAACGTTCGGGCCGTTATTTCCCTGTAATTGAGCCAATATTAAAGGCAAACGGAGTTCATGACGACATTAAGTTCCTTGCAATGTGTGAGAGTGAGCTTACTAATGCTGTATCGCCGGCCGGAGCAAAAGGTTTCTGGCAGTTTTTACAAAAAACCGGAATAGAATATGGCTTAGAAATTAATTCGGAGATTGATGAGCGCAATAATCTGGAAAAATCGACTGTTGCGGCCTGTAAATATTTAAAAGCGGCATTGGCAAAATTCGGGTCTTATAGTTTGGCTGCTGCTGCCTATAATATGGGAAGCGGAGGGCTGCAAAGCAAGATTTCAGAACAAAAATGTAATGATTACTATCGTTTGTTTTTGAATGAAGAAACTTCACGTTATGTTTATCGCATTATAGCTCTGAAACTCATTTATGAGAATCCGCTTACCTATGGGTTTTTTATCAGGAACAAAGATATTTATCAACCCATAGAACAAAAATATATTACAGTTAGCTCATCAATAAGTGATTTATCAGCGTGGGCAAAAGAAAAAGGAATTTCATATCTTGAGTTAAAATATTTAAATCCGTGGCTTTTGACTAATTCGCTTACAGTATCTGCCGGCAAAACATATCAAATTGCCATCCCTGTTAGCATGAGTTACTCAGCAGTTATTAATAAAATTAAGAACCCGTACACAATTTTTCAGGATTCTGTGAAAGTGGAGTAGTAAATGGACAAGACTGATTTTTTGTTAGAAATAGATAATGAGTGTCTCGAAGTTATTGGTGCACGAGAAAACAATCTT
The DNA here is from genome assembly GCA_964550265.1 of uncultured Bacteroidaceae bacterium. Lineage (GTDB taxonomy): Bacteria > Bacteroidota > Bacteroidia > Bacteroidales > DTU049 > GWF2-43-63. The sequence continues at coordinate 8,262 of CAZJYL010000031.1, read as the reverse complement.
AAGGATATTTCAGTGCGCATTCCAAGGTTCAGTTTAGTTGTTATTACCGGATTAAGCGGAAGTGGAAAATCATCTTTGGCTTTCGATACCATATTTGCCGAAGGTCAGCGTAGGTATATGGATACTTTTTCGGCTTATGCCAGACAATTTATTGGAGATATGGTTCGGCCTGATGTTGACAGGATAACAGGTTTGTCGCCGGTTATTTCTATAGATCAGAAAACGTCAGGACGCAATCCGCGGTCAACTGTCGGAACAATAACGGAAATTTATGACTATTTACGTTTATTGTTTGCCAGGGCATCCACAGCTTATTCTATGCATACGGGCAAGCCAATGGTACAATATTCAGATGCTCGCATTGAGGAAATGATTATTAACAGGTTTGCAGGGAAACATGTAGCTGTATTGGCACCACTGGTAAAGGCACGCAAAGGACATTACAGAGAATTGTTTGAACAATATCGTAAAATAGGATTTGTTTTTTTCCGTATTGACGGCGAGCTTGTGGAGGCTTCTCAGGGAATGCAGGTTGATAGGTACAAAATTCATGACATAGAACTTGTTGTTGACAGAATTGAGATGTCGGAAATGTCAGGCAAAAGATTAAATAAGGCTTTGGATTTGGCTTTGCGCTATGGTAAAGGAGTTGTTGCTGTTTATGATGAAATAAACAGGAAAACTGCGTTTTTTAGCCGCAAATTGATGTGCGAAGACACAGGCGAATCGTATGAATTACCCGAGCCCAACACTTTTTCTTTTAACAGCCCCTATGGGACGTGTCCGCATTGCAAAGGTTTAGGCACAGTTTCAGAGGTTGATATAAAAAAAATCATTCCGGATAAAAGAGTTGTCTTGCGTAAGGGTGGGATTGCACCTTTAGGCGAGTATAAAAACAACTGGGTTTTTAAGCAAGTTGAACTTATTTGTAAAAAATATGGAAATACTTTGGATGATGAAGTAGGTGACTTAAGTGATGATGCCCTTAATGCCATTTTATACGGTTCAAACGAAATGCTGAGCCTTACAAATGAATATTTGGGAGTTACAAGCAGTTACAACTTGTCTTTTGACGGAATAATAAATATGCTGATAAATAGGCATGACGATGAAATGAACCCCACACTGAAACGGTGGGCAGAGTCTTTTATGAATATGGTAACATGCCCTCAATGCAATGGAACCAGATTGAAAAAAGAGGCATTATTTTTCAGAATTGATGACAAAAACATTGCAGAAGTATCCAATTTTGAAATGGATGTCTTGCTTGATTGGGTCAGTGATTTGCCAAATAAATTAGATAAGCGTTTGAGTATTATTGCAACTGATATCATTCGTGAATTATCATCAAGAATTGGTTTTTTATCCGAAGTTGGCCTAAATTACCTGAGTCTTAACCGACCAGCTGCGTCTTTGTCGGGTGGTGAGTCACAGCGAATACGCCTGGCATCTCAAATTGGTTCTAAACTTAGAGGCGTTTTGTATATTTTAGATGAGCCCAGTATAGGATTACATCAGAGCGATAATAAAAAACTCATCGAAAGCATTAAGCGTTTGCGCGATTCAGGAAATTCGATTATTGTGGTTGAACATGACGAAGAAATGATTCGTTCGGCTGATTATGTTATAGATATTGGCCCCGGTGCGGGTCGCAAAGGCGGCTACATTACCTTTGCGGGGAAATTTGACGATATGATTAAGCAGACTACTCTTACAGCACAATATTTAAATGGAATTAAATCAATTCCCATTCCAACACAAAGACGTAAAGTTTCGGAACGAGTAGTTAGCGTTAAAGGTGCATCAGGTCACAATCTTAAAAATATTAACATTGATTTTCCGCTTGGGATGCTAATCTGTGTAACAGGCGTTTCGGGCAGCGGTAAAAGCTCACTGATAAATGAAACTCTATATCCAGTAATAAGCAACAAACTGTATAAAAGCAATGTTAAGCCGCTTAAATATAAATCTGTAGAGGGGCTTGAAAACTTAGATAAGGTTATAAAAATAGATCAGGCGCCAATTGGTAAAACACCCAGAAGCAATCCTGCAACATATACCGGAGTTTTTGATGAAATAAGAAAATTATTTTCAGTTTTACCGGAGTCAAAGGCCCGGGGGTATAAGCCCGGAAGATTTTCGTTTAATGTTTCGGGTGGTCGTTGCGAAACCTGTAAAGGCGCAGGTTTAAAAACCATAGAAATGAATTTTTTGCCTAACGTATATGTTAATTGCGATGATTGTAATGGCCGAAGATATAATCCCGAAACCCTTGAGGTAAGATTTAAAGGCAAAAGCATAAGTGATGCGCTGAATTTAACAATAAACCAGGCTGCTGAATTTTTCGAAAATCAACCTGCAATAATTTCATATTTAACTACATTGCAGAAAGTTGGTTTAGGATATATAAAACTTGGTCAGAGTTCAACAACTTTATCAGGTGGAGAGGCACAAAGAATTAAACTGGCTTCGGAGCTTACCAGAAAAGACACCGGCCGCACATTGTATATTTTAGATGAACCTACCACAGGTCTTCATTTCGAAGATGTACGTGTTTTACTTGAGGTCTTGAATACACTTGTAAAGCGTGGAAACACAGTAATAATTATAGAACATCACATGGATGTCATTGCGTTTGCGGATTATTTAATTGATTTGGGCCCCGGTGGCGGAAAACATGGAGGCAAGATTGTTGCTGTTGGTACTCCCGAAGAAATAGCCTTGAATAAGAACAGTTTGACAGGCAAACATCTTAAAGAGTATTTTAAGGAAAAAGAAAAAAGAGTAAAAATTTTAAATTAAGATATCATGAACGATAAAAATTTGTTTGACAATTTGAATGACGATGCTAAAATACGCAGAGCACTCGAACCTAAAAACTGGCATGAGATTAAAACACATGACTCATGGCAAATTTTCAAAATCATGTCGGAATTTGTTGAAGGCTTTGAAACATTGTCGGCTATTGGTCCTTGCGTTAGTATTTTTGGCTCGGCAAGAACAAAACCGAATGACCCGTTTTATAAATTAGCCTCTGATATAGCATTTAGATTATGCAAGGCAGGGTATGGTGTTATTACCGGTGGCGGACCCGGTATTATGGAAGCAGGGAATCTGGGTGCAAAAAAAGCCGGTGGAAAATCTGTCGGCCTTAATATTGAATTACCATTTGAGCAAGAGTCAAATGAGTATATCGACAAAGATAAAATGTTGAATTTTAAATACTTTTTTGTTCGCAAGGTAATGTTTATGAAATATAGTCAAGGTTTTATTGTTTTACCCGGTGGCTTTGGAACTTGCGATGAAATGTTTGAGGCATTAACCCTGATTCAAACAAAAAAGATAGCTCATTTTCCAATTGTTTTGGTAGGCAAGGAATATTGGACAGACCTTGATAAATGGTTTAGAAGTACTATGCTGAAGTTTGGAAATATCGCCGAAGATGATCTTAAACTTTACGACTTTGCCGAAACACCTGAGGAAGCTGTTGCCGTAATTGAGAACTATTATAAAAAATACAATCTGTCTCCTAATTTTTAACAATGCGTTCGGTACTGCCTCTTGAGTTTTTTACAAATAACGACGGACTAAAATCGCATATTGCGGTTAATGCCATTATAAATGGCAAGTCAGCTTTTTTAATTGTAGATACCGGAGCTTCAAATTGCATTATTGACCTTAATAAGAAAGATAATTTTAACTTAAAGCCCGAAACATTTGATTTTGATAATAAAGTAATGGGAATTGGTACACAAGAATTGGAGGCATCTGTTACTTTATGCGAGAAACTGGAATTAGGCGCATTTTATTTAAAAAATTATCCGTTTGTTTTATTAGATTTGGGTGCCATTAACGATTCACTAGAAAAAAATGGCTGTAGTGCAATTGATGGCATAATCGGAGCCGATCTTTTACTTAAAGCAAAAGCAGTAATTGATTATGAATCAGCTACTATATTATTTCGCGGAAACAAATCGGAATTACATAAAAAGCAAAATAGAGTATCTGTTAAATAAGTAATTGCAGTGATTATGAGGGATATGCAAATTAATAAAATTATTTTGCAATAAAATAGTGTATAATTCAATCAGTTATTCTATCTTTGCACCTTTAAAAATTTGACGAAAAGTCTTTTAAATAGTTTGATATGCAAATAAAAGGAACGATTAGGTTTTTTGCTGTAGTTTTTATTTTGGTCAGCCTGTACTCGCTTTCATTTACTTACTGTACACGTAAGGTAGAGAGAGATGCTAAAGAATACGCAAACAGCGAAGCCGCACATCAATTAGCTAAGGAATTAGCAGGTGAAGACACTTTGAAAGAAAGGGTTTTATTTGACTCAATTTCAACTGCATGGGAAAGTTATTATCTTGATTCCATGGCAAATGAAGTTGTTTATAATTTACTTGTTAAAAAATATACTTATAGAGACTGTAAAGAAAAAGAAGTTAATCTGGGTCTCGACCTTAAAGGTGGTATGAACGTAACCTTGGAAATTTCGGAGCCTGATATTGTCATAGCTCTTTCAGGCAATAACCAGGATCCAAACTTTAAAAAGGCTATTCATGAAGCTTCTGAAAAACTTAAAAAATCTCAATCTTCTTATGTAAGTCTTTTTGTTGAAAGCATAAAGAAACTTGCACCGGAAAAGCCCTTGGCTTCATATTTCATGACCCGTGAGTTGAGTGACAGAATTAAGACAAACAGCACCGACGATGAAGTAATAAAGGTTCTTAATGCTGAAATCAACAGTGCCATTGACCGAACTTTTATGGTATTGCGTAAGCGTATTGATAAATTTGGTGTAACACAGCCAAATATCCAGAAACTAAGTTCAAGTGGTCGTATTTTGATTGAGTTACCAGGGGTAAAAGACCCTACTCGTGTACGTAAAATTTTACAGGGAACTGCAAAACTTGAGTTTTGGGAAACCTATAATTTTGTTGAAATCTGGCCATCCTTGCAAAAGGCTGATCAGACAATTAAGAATATGCTTGCAAAGCAAGTAATTTCCGATACTCTTAAATCTGATACGGCTAAAACTTCCAATCCTGATGACGTAGCAGATAAGAAAGCAAATACCCTGGAAGAAAAACTTGATATGGCATCCGGCGCTGATGACACCACAAAAATTGAGACAAATGCAAAATCAGAAACTCCTCTTTTGTCGTTATTTGCCAGTTTAAATATAGTCAGTAGTGAAGGTAAGCAATATATAGGTGAAGGACCATTAATTGGATACGTAAATTCTAAAGACACTGCTCTGATAAATGAATATTTACACTTGCTTTCAGGCTCATTTACAAATACTAAATTTGCATGGGGTGCAAAACCTGTTAAATTAGACAAACCAGGTAATTTTTATGAGCTTTATGCGCTTAAAATTAGTACTACAGATGGCAAAGCTAAACTTGAGGGAGATAAAGTTGCCGATGCTTGGCAGGATTATGATCAGAATGGTCGAGTTGAGGTATCTATGTTAATGACCAGCGAGGGAGCAAAAATCTGGAAAAAAATGACTGCCGATAATATTGGCAAAAGCATTGCTATAGTTTTAGATAATTATGTGTATTCTGCGCCAACTGTTCAAAATGAAATACCGAATGGTCGTTCAGCTATTACCGGTCATTTTGATGTAGCTGAAGGGCAAGACCTTGCAACAGTATTAAAATCTGGAAAGTTGGCAGCTCCTGCCAGAATAGTGGAGGAAGCAGTAGTGGGCCCTTCTCTTGGTATTGAAGCTATAAATGCTGGGATGCTTTCATTTGTTATTTCATTTTTATTGGTTTTACTTTACATAATTTTCTTTTATAGTAAAGCCGGTTTAGCTGCAAACATTGCGCTTTTAAATAATATTGTTTTAATTTTTGGTGTTCTTGCTTCAATGGGAGCAGTTTTGACCTTACCAGGTATTGCTGGTATAGTTTTAACTATTGGGATGGCAGTAGATGCCAATGTGATTATTTACGAGCGTATTAAAGAAGAATTGCGTGCGGGTAAAAGTGTAAGACTTGCCATTGATGATGGGTTTAAAAATGCTCTTAGTGCTATTATTGATGGTAACGTAACAACTCTTCTTTCAGGCTTTATCCTTTTATGGTTTGGAACCGGTCCTGTTCAAGGTTTTGCTACCACTCTTATTATTGGTATTTTTACATCATTGTTTACAGCCTTATTCATTACTCGTCTTGTTTTTATTTGGTGGCTTGATCGTAATCGTAAAATTGCGTTTTTTACAAAAATTACTGAAAAATTATTTACTGCCACAAATTTTGATTTTATTAAAATGCGTAAATGGGCATACATATTCTCAGGTTTAATTTTTGTTGGCGGAATAGCTTCTTTAGCTACTAGAGGAATGAGTTGGGGAATTGATTTTACCGGTGGTCGAACTTTTGTTGTTCGATTCGATAATGACGTAAAAGTTGATGATGTACGCGGCGAGTTGTTTAAACACATGGATGAAACTGCTGATGTAAAAACTTTTGGTTCAAATAATCAGGTTAAAATTACTACCAAATACTTGGTTGATGATCATTCCGAAAATGCTGATTCGATAGTTGAATCTAAAATTTATGAATCTTTAAAAGGATTTTATTCTAACGATATAACTTTTAAAGAATTTACCTCAGATGATCCGGTAAAAGTATTAGGTCGGTTAAGTAGTCAAAAAGTAGGACCAACTATTGCCGATGACATAAAACAGTCATCATTATATGCTTTGATTTTGGCTTTAATAGTAATATTTATTTATGTTGCAATTAGATTTAAGAATTGGCAGTTTGGCCTTGGTGGGGTTGTTGCTTTGTTTCATGATGCTATGTTTACTATTTTTATTTTTTCATGGTTTTATGGGATATTCCCATTTACATTAGATGTTGATCAGAATTTTATAGCGGCTCTTTTAACTATTATTGGTTATTCTATTAATGACACGGTTGTTATTTTTGACCGTATTCGTGAATATAAAACGTTATATCCTAATAGAGATAATAGAACTAATATAAATGAAGCCGTTAACTCAACTTTGGGAAGAACTGTAAATACAGCGGGATCTGTTGTAGTTGTATTGCTTGCTATGTTTATTCTTGGAGGTGAAATAATTAGAGGCTTTAGCTTTGCAATGCTTGTTGGAACTATCTCTGGAACATACTCAACTCTTTTTATAGCAACTCCTTTGGCCTATGATATTATGAGATTAAAAGGCAAAAAGAAAAAAAAATAATATTCTATTTTTTATAGTTTAAGGTAGCCTTTATTTCAGAGGCTACCTTTTTTTATAATTTTTCAGACATGAAAAATTATTTTGTTTAAAAAATATTCATTTTAATTGCCTAAAAATAGTATAATAAGCAATAAATGTTTAATTTAGCAAAATCAAATATTGTAACTTTTTTTAACTGTGTCATAAAGATATGAAAAACAGGATTTTATTTTATTTAATCATTTTTGCTGCTGTAGCATTTATTCCGGTGAATAAGTTGGCGGCTCAAAAGAATTTTTCTGCAGAAGCTGATGAAAAGTTTTCTTTGAATAAATATTATGATGCCATAGAGTTATACAAAAAGGCATATACTAAAGTCAAAAATAAGGTTGAGAAAAACAGAATTCTTTTCCAGATAGGCACATGTTATTATCTTATTAATGACATGAAAAGTGCCAGTACTAACATGAAAAGGGTTATTAAAGCTAATTATCCTGAAGTTGAGGCTTATAACATTTATGCACAAAGCTTAAAGAATTTAGGAAACTACGAAGAAGCTTTAATTGCCTTTAACACATTTAAGGAAAAATACCCAAATGATAAAAGGGCCGATATTGGAATAGAATCTTGTAAACTTGCAATTTCATGGTTAGATGCACCAACACGTTATGTTGTTGAACCTGATAAGAAAATAAACTCCAGGAATGCCGATTTTAGTCCGGCTTATTTTGATAAAAAATACAAAGCTCTTGTATTTACAACTTCGCGAGAGGAAGTAAACGGACGTGGACAAGATAATTGGACAGGTATGCCGTTCACGGATATATTTGTTACCTCGCAGGATAAAAAAGGAAATTTCAGCACTCCGATTCCTCTTGACGAAGAAGGAATAATTAATTCTGAGGCAAATGAGGGCTCTTGTACTTTTAATTCAAAATTTAACACAATATATTTTACCCGTTGCCGTAAAGAGAAAAAGAAAATATTAGGATGCGAAATTTACACATCAGAAAAAAAAGGTAAAAGCTGGTCAACTCCTGAACTTATACCTATTGCAC
>CAZJYL010000030.1:0-13860 GCA_964550265.1 uncultured Bacteroidaceae bacterium | reverse complement strand
ATAGGAAACATTCATCCGTCTTTTTTTCTTAATTCATCAATAGTCTATCTGTATCTTCCTTCTTTTGCTTCTTTTTTCAATTTGTATTCAACAACGACGTTTGAGGTTAACACGTTTCCGTCTTTGTCGGTTTCTTTCATTGCAAAGCGATGTGCACACAAAATAATACCATTTTCGGGATCGCGCACAGTAGTAACGGCCTGAGGATTCTTATAAAAAGAATTTACCCATGCCATGGCTCTATTGTACAATGTATCTTTGTTTCCATCCATTGAAACAACTTCTCTATACATGATTTTTTTAGTGTCAGGATCAACCGATACTTGCGCCTTAACATTTACAAAAGCAAAAAGAACAATTAATAGAACAAAAAGGTTTTTCATAAAAAATAATTTTTTGTTTCAATACAAATTTAATTCCAAAAATTATAATCTGCCAAATTTAAAAAAATTGCGAGTTTAATTCCTCAGATTATTTCCAATACAAATCGCCATTTTCATCTAATCCTATTTTACCGTTATCCATCATCCATCTGATTGCGCTAATTGCCTTTTCGGTATCCATTGTGCCAAACATCGCCATTACTTTGTCGTAAGGCATGGGAGATTCTTTCAAAACCGGTTTCACTCGTTCAAGAACTTCATTAAACTTGTATTCAGAAAGGCCTGTTTCGCTACGTTTTTCGCAAACATCGCATATAGCACAACGGCGCGAATTTGTTTCTCCAAAATAATCAAGAAGTATCTGACTTCTGCATTTTGTTAAGTTAGTCAAATAAGATTTCATAGACTCAAGGCGCATTTCTGCATCCTTTTTTCTATTGTAATAATGTTCTTTCGAGTACAATACATCCTGATGATTGATGCGGTCGCTTAAATAAGTTATACGCGGACTGTTGCTTGCAGGCTCATAACTTATTAATCCCAAATTATCTAGTTGTTTTAATCCCTTTATTACAATTTGTTTATCTGCATTCATTTTACGGGCAATGGCAAACTCGTCAATTTTTACAAAATCTGTAAAAAGACCCGAATACATTCTAAGCAGCAAATCAACAAAAGGGCTTAGTTCCCTGTTTTCAATCTGAAAGCGATAAACATCGTTTTTATCGGCTTGCATTTTAACTTTTGAGGGAGTATGGATAGCTTCGCTAAGGGTGATGTATCCTTCTTTTTCCAGAATGCGCAATGCATTAAATGTTTCGAGCGAAGGAAGGGTGTAACGATTGCAAAAATCGGATAATTCAAAATTCCAAGTTGAAAATTTTCCGGTTCCGTTAACGATTTGAAAATAGTTTCCCAAAGCATTATACACACGAGAAATAAATTCGGTATCAGGAAAAGAAGCTTCAAGATTTTTATCTGCCTCTGTAATATCGGCTTTATTCCAGAGCAGCCATGCCCACGACAAATCTCCATCTCGTCCACCGCGACCTGCCTCCTGAAAATATGCCTCTATGCAGTCGGGTATATCCATGTGAACAACCAATCGCACATCAGGCTTGTCAATTCCCATTCCGAAGGCATTGGTGGCCACCATTACTCTGACTTTATTATTTATCCAGTCGTTTTGGCGTTTGTCACGCTCAGATGGAAGCAAACCAGCATTATAAAAATGGGCGCTAATTTTGTTTCTTATCAAGAAATCGGCATATTCCTTGGTTCTTCGCCGGTTTCGAACGTAAACAATAGCAGTGCCTTTATATTCATTAAGCAAATGAAGCAGACGTCCGGTTTTATCTTCTTCTTCAATGGCATTATAAACAAGATTGCTGCGATAAAATGACTGCTTAAATACATTGTTTTTTCTAAATTCAAGCTGAGTCATAATGTCATCTACAACCTTTGGCGTAGCCGTAGCCGTTAAAGCAATTACAGGCACATTGGGAATCAATGGGCGTATTTTTGCAATATTACGATAAGGTGGTCTGAAATCGAATCCCCACTGCGAAATGCAATGTGCTTCGTCAACAGCAATAAGGCAAACTTTCATTTTGGGCAGACGCAACAGGAACATTTCTGTTTCAAGACGTTCAGGCGACACGTACAAAAACTTCACATCATCATAAATGCAATTATTCAGAATTATTTCTATTTCATATTGATTTAGACCACTATGAATAGCATAGGCTTTTATATTTCTTTTTTTAAGATTCTCAACCTGATCTTTCATCAAAGCTATCAGAGGCGAAATAACAATGCATATTCCTTCCTGAGCCAAAGCAGGTACCTGAAAAGTTATGGATTTTCCTCCTCCTGTAGGCAATAGAGCAAGAGTGTCGTTACCCGAAAGAGCAGAAAGAATAATATCCTCCTGCATGGGGCGAAACATTTTGTAACCCCAATATTGCTGAAGTACCGATAATATTTTTGCTCTATTACTCATTAGTATAAAGTCAAATATACAAAATAATTATATGAATCCTAAACGAAACTATTCAGTCTGAATTACTTTATTCTTTATGAATAATACCCGCACAGGCTTGTGCAGTAGGCATTAGTAGAATATCATTAACATTAACATGTGGTGGAAGCGACGCAAGATAAAAAACAGCATCTGCAACATCATCGGGATATAGCGGAGTAAAGCCCTTATAAACATTAGCTGCCTTTTGTTCGTCGCCTTCAAATCTTACAAGGCTGAATTCGGTCTCCACTGCGCCGGGAGCAACCTGAGATACTTTTATGTTATAAGGCAAAAAATCAATGCGCATACTTTGTGTAAGGGAATCTACGGCAGCTTTGGTAGCGCAATAAACATTTCCGTTTTGATATGCATTACGACCTGCAATAGAGCCAATATTAATAATATGACCTTCTTTGCGGTCAATCATTTGACCAACAATGGCTTTTGTTAAATAAATCAAGCCTTTAACATTTGTATCAATCATCTGTTCCCAGTGGTCAATACTGCCCTGATGAAACGGATTAAGGCCAAGAGCCAATCCGGCATTGTTAATCAGTATATCTATATTCTTCCAATCTTCGGGTAAACTTTCAATGGCATTAAAAACTTCATTTTTATTGCGAATGTCAAAAGCTAAGGGTAAAAAATTATCTCCGTAAAGAGAGGTCAAATTTTTACAGATTTCAATCAGGCGATTTTCGCGACGGCCACTCAAAATAACACGGTAGCCCTCTGAAGCAAACTTTTTTGCACACGAAGCACCAATGCCACTGGTAGCACCCGAAACAAAAACGATTTTTTTCATCTGCTATGCTTTTTTAAATTTAAACAGCAATTTAATTTTATTAAAATCAATAATAAGAAACAACATAATAAAAAGAAATGGCAGCATGGGAATTCTGTATCTCACAAGTGCACCTAAAACTGGTGTTGTAAGTCCGGTAATTGTTGCCAATAATATTACAAAAAATAAGCAAAATGCAATTATCCGGATATGTTGAATTTTTTTCTCGTGGAATAAAACTGCCATTAGTATTGTTATAATAATTATTACGTTTTCTATCAACACAGGTAGCATAATTAAAGAATTAACATCGCCAATAAACGGTCTGAACAGTGTATTAACAACAGCAAAAGGAGAATATTTTAACATACTTAAAAAACTAGGCTCCAAAGGCAATGGGGCTATCATACTTCCCGCATTGCTATCAACGGCAAGATTTGCAAAGTTTTGAAGTTTGTGAGTAATAAGATAAAAGACATTATATTCAGGAAATAATACGCCTACCAATATGGCAGCATTAACAAATACCAATAAAGTTATAAACTGTTTTACAAATACATGTCGGTTATTTGTTAAAACAATCCATGTATTGGCTACTATAACAGGCAATAAAACAGCTAAAACATAGGTCTTGGTAAAATACATCAATGCAAAGGAGAAAACGAATACCAGCACCCTGCCAATATTAAAAGAAATAAATAATAGTTTTTGGTATGAATACAAAAACATACCTAAAGCAAAAATCAAAATACTTTCTTTTAAAATGCCTGCTGACCAAAACACAACTGATGGAATTAAAAACAAAGCAAAAAACAAAGCCTTTGATTTGCATGAAAAATATTTTATGAAGGTTTTATATAATGCGATTAAGCCAATAAAACACAGAATTATAAAAAGTAAAGAATGAACATAAAAAAACCCAAAGGAGAATAATCGGAAAATGGCGTTTATTCTTATTATTGTATGACAATCGTTATATAAAACCGTCTCGTATTTTATATACCAATTATTCATTTTGCCATAATAATTTTCAGCAAAATATGGTCCATCATCGTTTATACCCGTAAGCATGGCGAAATAATCTGATGGCGAAGTTTTAATTGCATTGTATAAAATCTCGCTATCGTCGAAATACCTGAATATGTCGGAATCATTTCTGTTGGTATAATATTTTGAATAAACAAATACCAGAACAAGACCTGCAAGAATTTTAAGATAAAAAACCCACAGAACCCATTGTTTTTTTATTCCGGGTAAAGAAAAGGCACGCCATTTAAAAATCAGTAATGACATTACTGTTATTAAGGTTAAACAATATAATATTTCTAAAAATGTCATTTCTTTTTATTTGCTTCAATCCAACTACATGCGGCAACAAAAGCGTATGCCCATGGCGAAACAGCATCAGTTGATTTTTTTGGTTCATAATAAGCCCATTGCCATGGAAAAACAGAACGTTCAATATGCGGCATCATTGCCAGATGTCTGCCATCCGAAGAACAAAGAGCAGCAGCATTAAAATCAGAGCCATTTGGGTTGGCAGGATAATCTTCGTATAAATATTTTATCGGAATATTATAGTCGTCCTCATTGCCTTTTAAAACAAAGCGGCCTTCGCCATGTGCAATCCAAACACCAAGTTTTGAGTTTTCGAAAGCTTTAAGCATAACATTTTCATTTGGCTGAATCTGTACGCCAACAAAAGAAGATTCAAATTTGCCAGACTCATTCCAATGCATCTCTGGATTAGGAATCTTGTTCGTTTTATCATTAAAAATTCCTAATTCAACCATTAACTGGCAACCATTGCAAACGCCGAGGCTTAAGGTGTCCGGTCTGGCATAAAAATCGTCAAGGGCTTTTTTAGCCTTGGGATTAAAAAGAAAACCTGCCGCCCATCCTTTTGCAGAGCCCAGAACATCGCTATTGCTAAATCCTCCAACAAAAACTATCATATTAACGTCTTGCAGATTTTCGCGCCCCTCTATCAAGTCGGTCATGTGTATATCACGTACATTCATGCCTGCCATATACATACTGTAAGCCATTTCACGATCACCGTTTACCCCTTTTTCGCGAATAATAGCCGCCTTAACCTTTCTGTTATTAATCTTTGGTAAAGTGCCGTTAAAAAATGCAGGAAATTCAAATTTCAAAGGCTGTTTTGCATAGTTTTCAAATCGTTTTTGAGCTAATTCCGGTTTTGTTTGAAGGCGATCCAGCAAATATGATTTTCGGAACCAAACATTGCGCAAACTATCAATATCGAAATATTCGTATTGAACATTTTTAATTATTTTGAATACGCGTTCGCCAATAACACGGCCAATAGGATAAAAAGAAATGTTTTTGCTGAAAAGATAATCAATAACAGATTTCACTTCTTTCACCTGCACCAAAACCCCCGGCTTTTCGGAAAATAAGATCGACGGTATATCGGTTTCCTTAATGCCACTAATATTAATATCAAGTCCAACTTCCGGGTTTGCAAAACACATTTCGAGCAATGCGGTAATCATTCCGCCGGCACTAATATCATGTCCTGCCAGAATTTTATCTTTTGAAATCAGAGCTTGAAGTGCATTAAAAGCGTTGGCAAAATACTCAGCATCCAATACATCAGGAGCATGCGTTCCAACAGTATTTAAGGTTTGATAAAAAACACTGCCTCCAAGGGCAAAAGGACCTTTTGAAAAATCTATATAAATAAGAGTTGAATCTGTTTCAGTTTGCAAAACAGGCGAAACAGCTTTTGTAAAATCGGTGGTTTGTGCAGTTGCCGAAACAATAACTGTTCCCGGAGCTTTAACAATGGTTCCGTCAGGATATTTTTGTGTCATAGACAAAGAGTCTTTTCCTGTTGGAACATTAATACCAAGAGCAATACAAAACTTGCTTAATGCGCTTACTGCATCATATAGTCTGGCATCTTCGCCTGCATTTTTACAAGGCCACATCCAGTTTGCACTAAGTGAAACACCGCTTAAACCATTCTTAATGGGTGTCCATACAATATTAGTTAAAGCTTCGGCAACACTAAGACGGGCACCTACCCCTGCATCTATAAGTCCCGCCACTGGTGCATGGCCAATGGAGGATGCAATGCCGTTAAAACTGCTGAAATCCAAAGCTGCAATGCCTAAATTATTTAAGGGCAGTTGTATTTCGCCACAACATTGCTGCATAACAACCTTGCCCGTTACCGACCTGTCAACTTTATTGGTTAACCAATCTTTACAAGCTACACTTTCCTGACTTAATACATTGTTTAAGTATATGTTAAAGTCATGCAATTCATATTTTGGTTCATTATACAAATTGCTTACGCGCTTGTCTTCTATAACGGTTTTTGGTGTACAACCCAAAAGATATTCAAGTTTTAAATTGAATGGTTTTCGTTCGTCGTCTCCTTCGAATGTTAATTTGTGGTTTCCTTTAACTTCTCCGACAACATACATTGGTGCGCGCTCGCGTGAAGCAATTTTAGATATCAAAGGAATCGACTTTTCGCGGACAACAAGTCCCATACGTTCCTGCGACTCATTACCAATTAACTCCATGTCTGATAAGGTTGGATCTCCTTTAGGCAGTTTGTCCAAATAAATTGTGCCCCCGGTATCTTCAACCAGTTCGCTAAAACAGTTTAAGTGCCCGCCTGCCCCATGATCATGAATTGATATTATGGGATTATCCTTTGATTCAGCCAAAGCCCTGACAACATTATAAACGCGTTTTTGCATTTCGGGATTTGCCCGCTGAACAGCGTTGAGTTCAATGGAATTTGTGTATTTACCGGTTTCAACCGAAGACACTGCACCTCCTCCCATACCAATTCTGTAATTATCGCCTCCCATCAAAACAATAAGGTTCCCTGCGGAAGGTTTCCCTTTAATGGCACTGGCTTTAACTCCGTATCCAACACCACCTGCCAGCATAATTACCTTGTCGTACCCTGTCAATTCACCTGCTTCTTCATGCTCAAAAGTAAGAAGACTGCCAACTATCAATGGCTGACCAAATTTATTTCCAAAATCCGAAGCCCCATTAGATGCTTTAATAAGTATGTCTTCAGGAGTTTGATACAAAAAAGGTCTGCGCTCTACTGCATTGCCATTTTCATCAACACCAGGTTCTTCAAGCTGTGGCTTCGAGGTCATATAAACAGCAGAGCCAACCAAAGGCATACTGCCTTTTCCGCCTGCCATACGGTCTCTGATTTCGCCTCCGCTGCCGGTTGACGCACCATAAAACGGCTCAACGGTAGTTGGGAAGTTATGTGTCTCAGCCTTCAAGGAAATAACAGATTCTACCTTGCGAGTGGTAAATTCAGAAGGTTCGTCGTCGTTTTGAGGATAAAACAATTCTATTTCGGGTCCGTCAATAAAAGCAACGTTATCTTTATAAGCAGAAATTACCTCATTGGGATTTTCCTTGGTTGTAAGTTTAATCCACTGAAACAGGGACAATTCCATTTTTTCGCCATCGATAATAAAATCGCCATTAAAAATTTTATGGCGACAATGTTCCGAATTTACCTGCGAAAATCCAAATATTTCACTATCGGTTAATTTTCGTCCTATTTTTTTACTTACATATTTTAAAAATCTAATTTCTTCAGAATTTAAAGCCAAACCCTGTTGTTCGTTATACTCATTAATGTCGTTGATAAAGTTTATAGGTTCAGCCTTCTTGTCCTGATTAAATAAAGATGAAGACAAAATATTATATTCAGTTTCGAGCATGGGGTCGTGTTTGCCGTTATTTGGCCTGAACATCTCTATACGCTCAATACCTTTAACCCCCATATTAAAGGCAATTTCAACGGCATTTGTACTCCAGGGCGTAATCATCTCTACACGCGGACCAATAAACTCACCTTTAATTTCATCTTCTTTAACCTCTGTACCGCTACCAAATAGCCATTTTAATTTTTCTAATTCTTGTTCCCCCAATTTTGATTGGCTCTGTACAGCATAAATGAGCCCTTTGTTTTCTTGTTTAAAAAATGTTAACATTCTTTTGGGATTATTGTGCAAACCTAATGAAAAAATAAATATAATTTACTTAGTTAAAAAATGATATTAAAACATATTGAATATCAGCAGGTAACGAGAATATTGCTTGTCTTTTCAAATCAATTATTAGCTTTTTATTAAACATTTATTAACTTAAGATAATTATCATAATTCTCCCTTAACGCTTAATTACTATCTTTGTCGGCTAAAAATTAATCAGTGTTGGATGGATCCAAAAGTTGAACAACTAGGGAAAGGAAAAATTTCGAAATTACTGTTAAATTATGCTTTGCCTGCAATAATTGCAACAACGGCCAGCTCATTATACAACATTATTGACAGAATATTTATCGGGCAGGGTGTTGGTCCCATGGCTATATCAGGTTTAACTTTAACTCTACCCATAATGAACCTTGCCATTGCATTTGGCACATTGGTGGGGGCAGGTGCATCTGCCATGGTTTCCATACGCATGGGTCAAAAACGCAGAGCAGACGCCATCAGAATTTTAGGAAATGCATTAACCTTAAACATTATTCTAGGCATTTCGTTTAGCATTGTATCTTTGATATTTCTTGATGAAATTCTGCTTCTGTTTGGAGCAAGTAGTCAAACCTTGCCGTACGCACGGGAATTTATGCAAATTATTCTGGTTGCCAATGTTATTCCACATGTATTTTACGGGCTTAACAACGTAATGCGCGCATCGGGATATCCCGCAAAAGCAATGTTTTCTATTCTTTTAACCATTGCCATAAACATAATTTTGGCACCAATATTTATTTTTGTTTTAAAATTGGGAATTAAAGGGGCAGCAATTGCTACCGTTATAGCCCAAACTGTTGGAATGATTTGGGTTTTAGCACATTTTTTCAGCAGAAAGCCTTATATCCATTTTCGTTTTTCAGGATTTAAACTTAAAAGAAAAATAGTTATAGATATATTTGCCATCGGCATGTCGCCTTTTGCCATTCATGTGGCGGCGAGCGTTGTGTCAATAATAACAAACCTGGAATTAAGCAAGTATGGTGGCGATTATTCGATTGGAGCATACGGTATAATCGGAAGTATTGGGATGCTTGTAGTAATGATAGTTCTTGGGCTTACACAGGGTATGCAGCCAATAGTGGGATTTAATTATGGTTCAAAGCAATATAAACGCGTTACCGACACTTTGATTCTTACAATTATATGTGCATCAATTATTAGCTTCATAGGTTTTTTCGGAAGTATGATATTTCCAAAAGCAATTGCCCGCGCATTTACAACAGACCAAACTTTAATTTCGGCAACCACACACGGCATGAGAATTACAATGGCGGTATTTTTTGTTGTAGGTTTTCAAATTACTGTTTCAAGCTTTTTTCAATATATAGGCAAGGCAAAAACTGCAATATTCCTGAGTTTATCAAGACAAGTGCTTTTTTTGATTCCGCTGTTATTAATACTTCCGCTATTTTATGGTCTTGACGGTGTATGGATTGCCCTTCCGGCTTCCGATTTATTGGCTACCATAATTACTACATTCATTTTGTTTTATTATAAAAACAAATTGGCTCAAAAAAGTAGCATATCTTAATGTTGAAATGAGATAAATTATTTTGTATTTTATTAATTTTGCTAAAAAAACATGAGTTTATTAGAAAAAATAAGCACTGACATAATGGCGGCAATGAAGGCACGCGAAATGGAAAAACTCGAAGCTTTACGAGGAATTAAATCAGCCTTGCTGTTAGCCAACACTTCTGCCGGTGGTAAAGAAGTTACTGCTGAAGACGAATTAAAAATTTTGCAAAAACTTGTTAAACAGCGTAAAGAATCGGCTGAAATTTTTAAATCACAGAACCGCATGGATTTGTATGAAGTTGAAATTAATCAGGCTAATGTGATTGAAACTTATTTGCCCGAGCAGATTAGCGAAGAAGAAATAAAAAAAATCATTCAGGATATTATTGCTCAAACCGGAGCCGGCGGAATAAAAGATATGGGAAAAGTTATGGGAATGGCAACAAAGCAATTAGCCGGCAAAGCCGATAACAGTACGGTTTCGCGCATTGTAAAAGACTTGTTGTCCGCTTAATATTAAATTAACGCGCCTTTTAATTATTACAGATTGTAATTATCAGGCAATAAGTTTTCTATATTTTTTGTTCAGAAATTGCTTCCTTAATATCATTTACTATTTCTGCATGGTCAAATGCCAGTTCCGGAAGTTTATTCAGCAAAAACCAATTGGCTGAAGCGGCGTCATCACCAGCAAGAACAGATGGAAATTCATGTAAAAAAGCAATAAAAACAACAGAAATCGTTCGTCCACGCGGGTCCCTGTCAGGAGCGCTGTAGGCACGAAACTGATTTAAGTTTTTCAATTCAAGATTCGTCTCCTCCAGAAGTTCTCTTACAACGGCATCTTCCAGCGTTTCGTTTTCATCAACGAAGCCTCCCGGCAAAGCGTAACATCCCTGATAAGGAGCGTTCTTACGCTTAATGAGTAAAATGCTCCAGCTTTCATTTTGTTTAACAAGAACAGCTGCATCAACGGTTACTGCAGGTCGCGGATATTCGTAACAATATTTCATAAAACAAACCTACAAATTTTTAATTTAGTCATAAGATGAAGCCCTGAAAATACTGATTAAAACTGATATTTATCAAATATCCCTACATAATTGATAGAGATAGTATGATTTTATTTATTTTTGCACACCGATGAAAGATACAAAAATAAGGTCTATAGTAAAAGGAATCAGCTGGCGCGCTGTTGCCAGCTTTGATACATTTGTACTTGGATATATAATTTTTGGCAATGTGGTTCACGCCTCTGCAATTGCAGGTTTTGAAGTATTGACAAAAATATTGCTTTTCTTTTTACATGAACGTTTATGGAATATCATTCGCTGGGGGAGACTTAAGGATGGAAGTGTAGCACCGTGGCGCTCACTTGTAAAAAGTATTTCATACAGATTTTTCGGGAGCCTCGACACAACTATTCTGTCTTATTTGATTACCGGTAACATAAGCTATTCTTTTATTCTAAGCGGAACAGAAATAATAACAAAAATTGGATTTTATTATCTTCATGAGCGCGTGTGGTCGCACATCAAATGGGGTAGAATTTATGAAGAAGATTTAGAAAAAGCTTAATGTGCCGTTAATATCTAAAACATCCCTCAACATGGTCATTGATTAAACCACAAGCTTGTAAAAAAGAGTAAACTACAGTATGCCCGACAAATTTAAAACCACGTTTTTTTAAGTCTTTACTTATAGCTTCTGACAATGGCGTTGAAGCAGGAATATCGGTAGAAGATTTTATTCTTGAGTGAATGGTTTTTCCATCTACATAAGCCCAAATATAATTACTGAAGGTGCCAAATTCTTTTCTTATTTTACAAAATGCTCCGGCATTAACAACAGCAGCAGATATTTTAAGGCGGTTACGAATTATACCGTCATTATTCATTAATCGTTCAAGATCTTTATCAGTGTACTTGGAAACCTTAATAAAATCGAAATTTGAAAATGCTTTTCGAAAGTTTTCTCGCTTTCGTAAAATTGTAATCCAGTTTAGTCCTGCCTGAAAGGTTTCAAGAATTAAAAATTCAAACAGTTTATAATCGTCTGTAATAGGCACACCCCATTCTTCATCGTGATATTTTATATAAATAGGGTCGTTTTTGCACCAGGCACAACGCTGAACTTCATTTATTTTATTTTTTTTCATAATCAAAAATAAACATATAAATCAATTATAAACTCAAATTAAAAATTTTTATCATGCTGTAACTTTTATTTAAAATTCTTGTCTGATAAAACAAAATCTTACTTTTACATTTTAAATCGTACTTATGTTGAACAAAGCTTTTCACATTTTTTTAACCGCATTACTGGCAATAAATGCTTATTCGCAGATTTTACCTGTTGGGATGACTGATGAAGAAAAAGCAATAATGCCATATTATGAATTTCCGCAAACGCGCAGCAGTTTTACAACTCCACCAACATGGACGCCACGGGCAATGGCGGAATGGGAAGAAATTGATGCATTATTAATCACATGGACTTCATATACCTCAGTACTTCGTCAAATTGTTGATGCAGCACAAGAAGAGTGTATTGTTTTGATTGCGTGCAGCGACTCAAATCAAGTGAAAAGCTATTTAACAAGCGGAGGAGTTCCGCTAACCAATGTAAAATTTATTAAAGTCGGATTCAATTCTGTTTGGATTAGGGATTATGGCGCACATAACATATATTGCGATACCGTGGGAGACCATTATCTTGTTGACTGGAAATACAACCGCCCCCGCCCCCTTGATGATGTTATGCCTGAACAACATGCTGCCTGGGCCGGATTAGACCTATACTCCATGACAACTTCACCATGGAACTTTACTGCAACAGGAGGAAATTTAATGGTTGACGGATTCGGAACAGCAATGTCGAGCCAGCTAATAATTGATGAGAATCCATCACATACAGCATCTCAAATAGACACAATAATGAAGCGGTTTTTGGGAATTGACCGCTACATTTTATTTCCAACATTACCTTATGACGGCATTCATCATATTGATATGCACATGAAATTACTCGATGAAGAAACAATATTGGTTGGGCAATATCCAAACGGTATTTCAGACGGTCCTCAAATTGAAGCAAATCTGCAATGGTTTTTAAATAATTATAACAGTTGTTTCGGCACCCCGTATAAAGTAATTCGCATACCAATGCCATCAAGCACTTCGGGCGGTTGGCCATCGGGTGGTGCATATTACAGAACATATACCAACGGTGTTTTTGTAAATAAAACCTTTATTTACCCAAGCTATTATCAACAATATGATTCAACCGCATATAGGATATACTCGGAAGCCCTTCCCGGATACAATATAGTTCCTATAAACTGCGACCCTGACCCAATTAGCGCAAGCGGAGCAATACATTGCATTACTAATTGCATATCAAGCAATAATCCTTTGCTTATATCGCATCAACCACTGACAAGTCCGCAGACGGGAAATAACCCATATACTATAGAAGCGTTTATAAAACACAGAAGCGGAATAACTTCTGCCAATGTTTTATATAAAACCTCTTCAGCCGGTTCTTATACAAACATACCCATGAGCAATACATCTGGTGATATATGGACTGCAGATATCCCCGCACAAGCAAGCGGAACTACGGTATATTATTATATTCAGGCTCAAGCAACAAATGGCAAAACACAAATGCGGCCAATTACCGCGCCAAATGGTTATTGGAAATTCGAATGTGAAAACACGGTAGGCATAGAAGAACAGTTTGTTGCAACAGAAATGAAACCGGCCTATCCAAATCCTGCTGCTTATATCACATGTATTCCGATAGAATGTGGTAACGGTTTTTCAGGTAAACTTTCAATAACAGACATTACAGGTCGTACCATTGAAATAATACATGAAGGGGATTTTGCTGCAGGAGAAAATAATTATTTCTTTAATGCTCATGCGTATGCCTCAGGTTTATACATAATTAAACTTGAAAGTGCCGACATCATACAGCAACAAAAAATAATTATCAGGAATTTTTAAAAGGTAAAAACGTTATTTATGTTCTAAATAGGGTCTGCTGAAAAAGTCTGAGGTGCGCCAGCTTTGAGGCGACAAGACG
>CAZJYL010000029.1:0-13899 GCA_964550265.1 uncultured Bacteroidaceae bacterium | reverse complement strand
GTACCAGATATTCCTTGTCGTCTCCACAGTATTTTTCATCGGCAGTGCCATTGGCTATGCGACTTTTGCGCGACAACCATCGGGCCAGCCCAAAGGAAAAATTCGGATGCAGGCGCGCAAACAACCATTGATTGAAACGGCAGGCAAATAATCGTTTTATAAATTTATATTTTTTGTCACCCGGACCAAGCCCGTCGCCATGACCAACTTCGATTGTTTTGCCATTAACGATAAAACGTTGCGGCTGGCGGAATAATTTCAATCCGATTTCCTGTTCGACATAACCAAACATCCACATGTCGTGGTTGCCGGTGAATGCGAAAACCTGTATGCCTGAATCGGCCATTTGAGCCAGTTTGCCGAGCATACGGACATGACCGCGCGGTGCTACGTGGCGATATTCGAACCAGAAATCAAACAAGTCTCCGCACAGAAATAAATACTGGCAATCGCTTTCAATTTGATTAAGCCATTGAACAAAAACTCGTTCCACATCACGACTTGATGGAATGCCGAGATGCAAATCCGAAGCAAAATACATTTTTTTACCCGGGTTCAAATCAAGTGCAATTACTTTCTGCATTGTGGATTTTTTAGCCATGTGTGCGGATTGATGCGGTCAAAGTTAATAATAAAACGGATGCGCTGCCAATACTTGTCGGTATTTAGTAATAGTGCGTTCTTGCTACTTTTGTCGTGTACAAGCGGAAATGCTATTTCGAAATATTTATGAGGCGTGGTGATTAGAATGCCACCTTCAAAAATACCAAATGGTTTATTTGCGTTTAATGAATTCGGAGATATACCTGCTGCAACGTAAAGCCTAAGCGGGAGATCGAATGGCATAGAAACACTTCCCGAAGCAGAAAGAGTCCAGTTCCAACTTTGTCCTACTGGCGAAATACTATATAGGTTGCCGGGACCGTATAACCCCTGCATGCGATAAACCGGCTCATTCACGTTGCGCCCAAGAAACCACCCGTCGTAAAACACATCTGTTTTCCAGCCCGGCATATTTGGGCTTAATCGCGCGTCGTACTTTTGCATAAATGCGGAATCGTGAAATAAGTATATACCGGCAAATGCACGAAAAGTAAACCATCTTTTTGGCTCATAATTGTAATCGTATTCATAATTTGCATAAATACGTGCATAGTTTTTCCATGCATTCACATTAACTGAAGCAACAAATGGCTGAATAGAATCAGTTTTTTCGTATTGCCATTTTGCACGAACCGCATTAAGTATTTTATGATGCGGTGACGGAATATATGTTGAGCCGTTGTTAGTCCAGATTATTTCTTCTGTACCGTTCTGATGATATTTTATTTCAAGAAACTGATTAATATTTGCGTTATCCGTGGCGTTTTTAAATGTTGTTTTTATTCCCGTTTCAAACTGATAATAGCGCATTTGTTTATTTTCGTAAGAAGGCAGATGAAAACTTTTTCCTTGAATAAACAATGAAATATTATTAATAAAACTATTTTGAAAATGCTGATTAAAAGCTATTTTTCCTGCACCCGAAAACGACTTTGTTTTTATGCTGTACATTGGCATCAACTGATAATGAATCTGTTTTTCATAAATAAGTTGATTAGTTAAATATACTCCGGGCATCCAGCGGTCGTTTTCATTCCAGCCGGTTAAAGGATAAATAAATGTTTCGTTTAATGCAGAATCGTCTTTTAAAGTGTAAAAACGAGGTTGAAAAAATGATTTTTGTGCTGTCAACTCTTTAATGCCAATAAGAGAAGCAGATAAAATAAGCAGCAAATGAACAAATGCTTTATATATGTTTAAAAAGCTTATATATCTCATTTCCGACAATGTCGATACTTGAGTTTTTACTTACAATTTGTCCTTCGCGATTCAACAGAAAGAAAAAAGGAGTTTTTTCTATATGATAGAGTTTTGCAATAGGCGAATCAGTATATTTTAAATCACAAATATTTATCCATTTCATTTTTTCTTTTTCCACTGTATTTTTCCAGTTAGCAGCATCGTAATCAAACGAAACTGAAACAATTACTAAACCTTTTGGACCATATATTTGCTGGTACTGACGCAATGAGACAAGTTGCCTTACACTTTCTCCTGACCACGATGCCCAGAAATGAAGTAATACAACGTAGCCTTTATAGTCAGAAAGTTTAAAATCATTTTCATTAATATCGGGTAAAGAAAAATCCGGAGCAACCTTTCCCGTATCGAGACGGCTTTTGATTTCTTCTTCCTCTTTTATTGCCAGGCGAGTTTTGTTAACCTTCATTTTCAGGTGCCCAACATGTTCAAAGTCAGGATATTTTTTAGAAAGATTTTCTGATAAATTTTCGTAAACCGAAAAGTATTCAAAAGGATCAAGAATAGGTTGTCGCCCGAAATATTGATATAAAATAAACAGGCTGCCAAGCGACTCAGGATTTTTGTTTATTAACTTCAGAGTATAATCAGTTTGGTTTTTATAAATAATTTTAGCAACCGTGTCCAGTGAGTCGCGGATAAACATTTTGTTGTCAGAATACTTGTTGTTTTCCCAAATAAGAGCAAGCGTATCTAACTTTTTATATTGATTACGCGTGAAAGCAAGATAATCTGCAAGAAGCTCCGATGATGGCGAGCCGCTAACAGTATATGTTTCGGCCAAGGCATTAATGTCGCCGCTTAAATTAATGGTCTGTCCGGGCTCTGCTATTATTGTTATGAAATTGTTTTCTGCAGTTGATATTTTGAAAATTATTGGCTTATTGGTTTTGCGCCTGAGTTTGAAACTGCCATCTTCATTTAAAATAATAGAATCTGTACGTTCCATATTCTCAACATGAATAATGTCAAAAAATACAACATTTGCCCTGCTATGAATAAAGCGCCCTTCTATCAGAACTTCATTTTCAGAAGCCTCATTTTTGTTGCCGCAGGAAGAAACAAAAAACAAAGTTACAGAGACTAAACTTACGGCAAGTAAAATAAATATATACTTTTTCATAAATGACATTATTCGAATTTAAAACTAAAAGGTAAAAAATCCTCATTACTCTCAAAAACAAACCCGTTATTTTTTTCGCTCACAAGAATAACACGAAATGGTTTGTTTTGCCTTAATGCCGATTCATTCATTACCTGACGACAAGAACCGCAGGGATTTGCCACGGCATTAAGTGTTTTTCCTTTTGCACGTGCAGTTATTGCCATTGATTCTATGGCTGTATTGGGATATAAAACCCCTGCCTGAAACAATGCAACACGTTCTGCACAAAGACCGCTGGGATAAGCTGAATTTTCCTGATTACTCCCTATTATGATTTCACCGTTAGCCAGTCTGATTGCAGCACCAACATAAAAATCGGAATATGGCGCATAAGCTGTTTTGGTTGCTTCAATGGCTTTTTCTATCAATACCCTGTCAGCCTTGTCAAGTTCTTCAAGACTGCTAAATGTATAATAATTTATTTTCAGCTCATTCTTTTTCATTTTCAATTTGTTTTAAAGAGGGCAAAATAAAGAGGAGAAAACTATTAAAAAGAGCATAAAATGTTACACCAACCTGAGTTTCGAGGGTGTCTTCATTTAGCATTGACAACAAAAATATGAAAATATATCCAAAATATAGCTTTTTGTCAGGGATTTTATATAAAACAAACGGAGCCAAAAGGGTGAAAATAAATATAATTAATCCGGCAACTCCTAAAGCCACAGTTACCGACAAGTATTGGTTGTGTGAACGAAGACGGTATTCCGGTTTTAATTTTGAATTCATAAAATTGTATTCGTTCTTAAAGGAAACATTTATATCTCCTGTTCCTACGCCAATCCACGGATGATTTTTAATAATGTTAATTGCGGCTTTCCAGTACTCAAACCGCTGTGTTAATGAATGTCCGCTGGGGTCTCCTGACACTTTGTAATAATTCAATTCCCACAAAAAGCGATATATTCGCTTGCGATACGGATCGAAATCCGATAATTTATAATTGCTGATGCCTTGTTCAATATTTTTTATGTCCTGATTAGAAAGCGAGTAAACACCTACACTGTCTTTGCGTAAGTTTTTAGACGATAAATACCTCATCAAAATATTTGTTTGAGGATTAAATTGAGAACTGTCGGTGATTTTTTTTGTACTACGATTGTTCCATGCATCAATCATTTCTTTTTCCTGAACGTATAAATACACCTGATTACCATTTTCTGCCAGCATTGCAGCAGTATCATGATGATATTTGTTTCCATTTATTGTACTTGTATCAAGTGAGCTATACTTAACACGTTCAATATGCGGAAAACAGTTGTTTTTCACATCATAAACACCCCAGAATGCTAAAGCAGAAATGATTATCAGAACAGCGGCTATGACTGAAAAAAAGATTTTTTTCTTTATTCTTTGCTTATAAAGAACTGGCAGAATTACCGATAAAAACAGTATAACCACATAGCCTGTAAAGGATTCAAGAATAAATAGGAAAAAGAGTAAAACAGCAATAACAGGGATAAAACACAGTTTAAACCATTTTTCTTTTTTATTACCATAGTGAACTAATAATAAAACAGAAAAGCAAATAAGTAAGGAAAATCTTATGTGACTTTGTCCAATGGCTATTTGTTCAGGAACCTGAACCGAAATATAAAAATTGATTATGCTTATTGCAGAGAGAGCTGTTACAAATAAAATAAAAATCATTAATAAAAAATCTGCAACCTTTTTTTTAAATGGTCCTATGGCATAGAATAAAACGGGAAATGCAAGCATTGGTATTTTATTCTGAATGTCTTTCAATCCGTATTTTAAATCCGTTGTCCACAAAAGTCCTGATAAATAAAAGATGTAAATGGATATCAGAGATAACACAATAGGCGAACGAAACGCCGCAACCAACTTTTTACGAGAAGCCGAATCACTAAGAACTACAGCAAGCAAAACAAATTGAGATGCAGAAAGAATCCATTTGGAAAAAACCAGTCCAAACAGCATAAATGCAATGACAGCAGGGTATTTAACCTTATTTAGTATTTGGGTTAAATTATTTTGCATAAATTATTTACCTGAAATAATTTTGTTGTATTCATTGTTATTTAATAATACATCAATGGCTTTTTTAACTTCTTTGTCAGTTTGTAAATTGTAGATTATACGTCCTTTTTGGTAATAATAGCGCGATACGATTTCGTAGCCTATAATATTCATTATTTCATCTTTAAACAGTTCTAAATCCCGCTGTTTATTATGTCCTACTTTTGATTTTAGATTATTGATTTCTGAAATGGAGCTTTCATAATATTTATCTTCTTTCATTGCTTCTATCAGCTCTTCGAGTTTAATTTCGCTGGCTGTTTTATAATCATATTCACGTCCTTCCAGATAGGCTAAAAACTGCTGATAATCATTTTCGGTAAATTTAAATTTGTCAGGCGTCGATATAGATGAATGTTCATGAACATACTGGGTTACAAAATTGAAAATATGATTTTTAATTATTAAACTTACCGTAATTTCACTTAATGAATCGGGTTCTATAACAATATCGGGAAGAATTCCACCTGCATCGTAAACAATACGTCCGTTCTTAGTTGTAAACTTATGTTTTGTTGAATCTTTATATTGAACGGCTTTGCCGTTTATCTTTTTTGAATAATCTATTGCCTGAATGCATCGCCCGCTTGGGATATAATATTTGGCGGTGGTTACTTTCAGACTCGTATTGTAGCTAAGAGGAATAACGTTTTGCACAAGTCCTTTACCAAACGATTTCTGACCAATTATAACTCCACGATCTACATCCTGAATAAAGCCGGCAACTATTTCGCTGGCCGAAGCACTTTGCCCGTCGATTAACACGGCCAATCTGATATTCTTATCAACGGCGCTGTTAAGTGTTTTGTAGGATTTATTACTATTACTGAGCTTGCCTTTGGTTTGCACTACAGTAATGCCACGATCTACAAATATATTTGCAATATTTACTGCTTCATTCAGCAAACCGCCTCCGTTGCCACGCAAGTCAAGAATTATCCCTTCCATGGCTGTGTTATTAGCCTTTAAATCTTCCAGGGCTCTTTTAACTAAATTGCCGGCATTCATCGTAAAACCATTTAATTTAATATAGCCGATTTTAGAATCCACCATCCCATAATATGGTATATCGCCAACAGTAATTTCTTTACGCTGAATGGATTTATTTATAGGTTTTTCTTCAAACGGGCGCTTTATCAGAAGCTCAATAGTACTGCCGGGTTGCCCTTTTAAAAGGTCGCTTACTTCACTAACTGTTTTTCCTGAAACCGATTTTCCATTTATTTCAAGTATTTGGTCGCCTGCCATTAAACCGTTTAGTTGGGCGGGGAAGCCTTCGTACGGCTCGGTAATTATTATTTTATTGTCTTGTTGCTGAATAAGAGAGCCTATGCCACCATATTGACCTGTTGTTAAGAATTTTACATCCTCAATGTCGGATTCAGGAAAAAAAACAGTGTAGGGGTCAAGCGATTTTAGCATTTCGTCAATTGCTATTTTCATTAGCTCGCCGGGCTGTATTTCATCAACATAATTCTGATTTAGCTCTCGGTATAGTGTAGCGAAAATGTCTAAGTTTTTTGATATTTCGAAATCGCTGTTGGTTGAAGAATTAAATATTAAACCCAGAGCGATTAAAAGAATAACAACAATTTTATTCAGATATTTTTTCATGTCTGCAAGTTTTGCAAAATTTATCAGGTACGGGGTCATACCCACTGCCTCCCCATGGGTTGCAGCGTACAATACGTTTTATGGTTAACCAGCCACCCTAAAAGAAACCATGCTTTTTTAGTGCTTCGATTCCATAAGCTGAACATGATGGCGTAAATCGGCATGACGACGGCAGCCAAGGTGAAATAGCAACTTGATAAAACCGAATGAACAGAATAAAAAAACTAGCAATAGGTCTTTTCATAGTGCTGTAATAAACGTTGAATAATGGAATTTATTTTTAATTCTATCTCTTTATATTTTAGAATATCATCAGTTTGATAATAAATTCCAATTTGCATTTTGGATGAAGATGCCAGCAACTTATTTCTTAATGGTGCTACGTTAAGGCGCCAGGCTTCTTTTATGCGTCTGCGCAAACGATTTCTCAGTACGGCTTTTTTTACCCGTTTTTTAGAAACCGAAAACAAAACTTCGTATCCGTCATAATCGGATTCGGTTATTATGTATTTACATTGAAGTGGAAATTCATTAATAATATTTCCATCATGAAACAAAGAAGAAGCTTTAATGGAACCTCTTAACCGTTCTTTACGCGGTAAGGAATATTGTTTCACTATATAATTATTTTTTCTTTTTGGCAGCCTTTAAAAATTCATCTATAGCCATTGTCATACTTGGCGCGGTTGACGTTGGTGCAGGAATATCTACCCTGAGTTTTAAGGCCTCGGCAGCCTGGAGTGTGGTTTTGCCATAAGTGGCTATTAATTGTTCGCCCTGGCTGTATTTTGGGAAATTATGTTTTAAGGATGCAATACCGCTTGGACTAAAAAAACAAAGCAAATCAAATGATTTAATGTCAATGTCTTTTAAATCGACACTTTCATTTTTGTAGATAACGGCTTTTTGGAAATTGATATTATTTTCGGTTAACATGCTGTACAATTCTTCATTTGGAGAATCGTTACATGGCAAAACAAGTTTTTCGTCTTTATGTTTTTTTAAAAGAGGCAGTAAGCTTTGGTATGTGGAATCGCCATAAAAGATTTTCCTTTTCCTAAACTGAATATATTTTTGCAAGTAAAAAGCTATCTGGTCAGACGTACAAAAATATTTCATGTTTTCAGAAATCGGAATGCGTAATTCTTTAGCTAAAGAAAAGTAATAGTCAATAACATTTCGACTGGTGAAAATTATTCCGGTAAATTCTGCTAAATTAATTCTTGATTGCCTGAATTCTGCTGAACTAATGCCCACTACGGCAAAAAATTTCTTAAACTCAATTTTAACATTGTGTTTGTTAATTAATTCTTGATAAGGTGATTTTTCAATTTCAGCAGGCTTAGGTTGAGAAACCAATATGTTTTTTATTTTCACCACGTTAAAAAAAAATTTGAAAATTAAAGCTATGGCGAAATGTACATTATAACCAGCTTAACAGCTATTGCTATAGGAACAATTTCGACGGTGCAAAAATACAAAATAAAATAAAACAAACCATAGCCGGTCTCTAAAATTCCTACATACAAAGACATCAGGAATTTATATGTCAGTAACAATGCAACTGTAAATACGCTAATAATCAACAAGTAGTTTGATAAAGGGCTATAGGCTATGGCAAAATTTAAAAACGGTAAAATTGTGGAAAACATCGTATTGAAATAGTATTCTCTAAATAAATATTGTGTTACGTTATTGTTTGCTTCAAAAGAATATTTAATAAAAACCAGAATAATCAGTTTATATATGTAATAAGATACTACACTTAATAAAATAATACCTAAAAGTATTGTTTTGTTTTCGTACGTAACCAAGCCCCTATGGGTTAAAAACAGCCAAATCAGTAAAGACAAACTGAATACGGAGTTTAATATGATTATATAGGTTGAGAAATGATTGTTGACTGAGAAATTTCTTGTGAAAATAGACGAAAATCTATTATTGAATGCAGCTTTGAAAGCATTTTGAATGCGTGAAAAATTTGTTTTTAATATCCATATTGACAGGATAATTGGTAAAATCAAAATAAAAATGAAAAACTGATCAGTCAAAAAATTATTTGCTTTTGGTTCGATTGAATTATAAGATTGTTTTTCAGAAAAAAAATGACCGGTAATGTGATAATATTTTGTTTTTACTTGTTTTATGGTTGAATCGTTTTGGGGTGAAAAAAGCAGAGGGGTTTCATCAATGCTTTTGCAATGCTTATTGAGGGCTGAAGAAGTATCTTCAATATTGCGATTATAAAACTTTTGAGGTAACGATTCCAAAAACAAGTATTTAATTTGCAAAGATACTACGAAACAAATAATTTAACGCTTAGATGTAAATGGAATTTTAAAAATCAGGTGTTTTCATAATATTGAATTGATTAATTATTATGTTACTAATTGCAAATTCAATTTAAAAGAAAAGTTTTTTATCGAAATGCGTAGATATTTCAAAATTTGCAATACATTAGCAGTAAATTTTTTTAATAATTAATATTATTCCCCAAATGAAAATAATCGTTTTAAATTGTGGCAGCTCATCAATTAAATATCAACTATTTGATATGGATAAAAATGAGCAGGTATTGGCAAAGGGTTTGCTTGAGCGTATTGGTATTCCAAATAGTTTATTGAAACACTCGTCAACGGGCAAAGAAACATTTGAAGAAACAAGAGACATCCCGGATCATACTGTTGGGATTCAATGGATTATTGACACATTGTTAGATCCGGTAAAAGGTTGTTTAAAAGATAAAAATGAAATTAATGCAGCCGGTCATCGTGTTGCGCATGGTGGAGAATATTTTTCGGAAAGTGCTTTTATTGATTCCAAAACCAAAGATGCAATTGAAAAGCTTATTGAATTGGCGCCATTGCACAATCCTGCAAACCTAAAAGGTATCCTTGCCATTGAAGCTTTGTTGCCGGGCATTCCTCAAGTAGCTGTTTTCGACACCTCATTTCATCAGTCAATGCCTGAACATGCGTATTTGTATGGGTTACCTTACGAAATGTATAGGGATAAAAAAATCAGACGTTATGGATTTCATGGCACAAGCCATAAGTTTGTTGCGGAAAAGGCTGCCAATATACTTGGCAAAGATTGGAATAATATGAAAATCATAACCTGCCATTTAGGCAATGGTTCTTCTATTGCTGCTATTCTGAATGGAAAATCAATTGACTCTTCCATGGGTTATACCCCTGTTGAGGGCTTACTTATGGGAACCAGGGTAGGTGACCTTGATTTGGGCGCAATGCTCGCAATAATGGATAGAGAAAAAATGTCTAATGCCGATGCTAATGCATTGATAAACAAAAAAAGCGGTCTGCTTGGTATTTCAGGTGTTTCATCTGATATGCGTGATATTGAAAAAGCTGCCAATGAAGGTAATCATCAGGCTGCTATGGCATTAGAAGTGTTTGCATATAGAGTTAAAAAATACATTGGTTCTTATATGGCCGCATTGAATGGCCTTGATTTACTTATATTTACCGGAGGTATTGGTGAAAACGATTCAGAAAGCCGCCGCAGAATATGCAGCAACATGGAAGGGCTTGGAATAGAATTAGACATTGATAAAAACAAAGGTTTGCGCGGAAAAGATGCTGTTATTTCGGCAGAAAAATCTAAGGTTACCGTTATGACAATCACAACCAATGAAGAATTGGTAATTGCACGCGATACATTTAGAATTGTTAATAATTAAAATTAATTGCAAATAAAAAAAGCCTCAGTAGATTTTATTTGCTGAGGCTTTTTTATTTTAAAGCGTTTAAGTTTATTATCCCTTTAATGCCTCCGCACCGCTAACGATTTCGATAATTTCGTTTGTAATAGCTGCTTGCCGTGCCTTATTATAACTTAATCTGAGTTCTTTGAGAATTTCAGTTGCATTATCGGTTGCTTTGTGCATTGATGTCATTCTGGCTCCATGTTCAGAGGCAATGCTGTCGAGCAGGGCCTTGTAAAGCTGAAGTTTTAGTGTTTTTGGTACAATAATCGAAAACATCTTTTCGCGCTCGGGCTCTAAAATATAATCGCTTCCGCCAACATTTTTTGAATTGTCAAGTTTGAAAGGAAGCAAAATTTCGCTTACGGGTTGTTGCTGGGCGGCATTTTTAAATTGATTATATATCAAAACTATAACATCGTATTTGCCCTCAATATATTCCTGTACAATGCCATCGCAAATTTCAGAGACTTTTTCGAATGATGGTTTTTCAATTAAGTAATTATATTCTCTGGTAAAAACGCATCCTTTTTTCTTAAGCAAGTCGGGTGCTTTTCTGCCAAAGGAGATGAAATCAACTTTACCGGCTTTAAAGCTTTGGCTATATTCCCCATCTATAAGAGAGCTAACCTGCTTTGAAATATTGGCATTAAAAACTCCGCAAAGTCCCCTATTGGCTGAAAAAACAACCATTAGTATTTTTTCGGGATTTCGTTGTACAAAAATTCCATCATCAGGAAGGTCGTCAACACCTGATGCCACACGGTTCATTATTTCGCGCAATTTAGATGCATAAGGTCTGAAACGCAAAATACTATCCTGTGCTTTGCGAAGCTTTGAAGCAGATACAAGTTTCATGGCTGAAGTAATCTGCTTGGTAGTAGTTACCGAATGTATGCGGTTTCGGACTTCTTTAAGATTTGCCATGTCAGATTATTGTTTAGTCGTAACGTTCAGCAATATCAACTGCAATTTTTTCAAGTCTCGAAATCATTTCATCCGAAAGGTTTCCTTTGCGTAATTCTTCTAAAATATCGGCATGCTGGTCTTCCAGATGCATTAAAAATTCAGACTCATAATTCTTAACCTGATTAACAGGTACGTTTTTCAGTAAACCCCGTGTACCGGTGAAAATAATAGCAATTTGTTTTTCAACGGGCATTGGAGTGTATTGGGGTTGTTTCAAAATTTCAACGTTCCTTGTTCCTTTTTCAAGAACTGCTTTTGTTGCAGCGTCTAAATCTGAACCAAATTTTGAAAACGCTTCAAGTTCGCGAAACTGAGCCTGGTCAATTTTAAGTGTTCCCGCAATTTTTTTCATTGCTTTTATTTGGGCATTACCACCAACACGGCTTACTGATATACCAACATTAATAGCAGGTCTGATACCGGAGTTAAACAAATTTGTTTCAAGGAATATTTGTCCATCGGTAATAGAAATCACGTTTGTTGGAATATAAGCAGAGACATCTCCCGCCTGAGTTTCGATAATTGGTAATGCCGTAAGCGAACCACCTCCTTTTACCATTGGCTTAATGCTTTCGGGCAGGTCATTCATTTGTTTGGCCACCTCATCACTCTTAATAATTTTGGCTGCTCGTTCAAGCAATCTTGAGTGCAGGTAGAAAACATCGCCCGGATAAGCTTCACGTCCCGGTGGACGGCGTAATAAAAGAGAAACTTCGCGGTATGCAACAGCTTGTTTGGACAGGTCATCATAAATAGCAAGAGCAGGGCGACCGGTGTCGCGAAAATATTCGCCAATTGCTGCACCTGCGTAAGGAGCATAAAACTGCAAAGCAGCAGGCAAAGAAGCAGTTGCAGAAATAATAACGGTATATGGCATTGCTCCTTTTTCTTCAAGAATTTTTGCTATTTGTGCAACAGTTGAACCCTTTTGTCCTATTGCAACATAAATACAATAAACAGGATTGCCTTTTTTGTAGTTTTCGCGTTGATTTATAATAGTATCAATGGCAATTGCAGTTTTACCGGTTTGGCGGTCGCCGATAATAAGTTCGCGTTGTCCACGACCAATAGGAATCATTGCATCAATAGCCTTTATACCTGTTTGCAAGGGTTCTGTTACCGGTTGGCGAAAAATTACACCCGGAGCCTTGCGTTCCAATGGCATTTCGAATAATTCTCCTTCGATTGGACCTTTGCCGTCAATGGGTTCTCCAATTGTATTGATAACACGACCAAGCAAGCCCTCGCCAACTTTAATTGAGGCAATAGTGCCCGTGCGTTTTACTACATCTCCTTCGTTTAAACTTTGAGTATCTCCTAAAAGTACAATACCCACATTATCTGTTTCAAGATTTAATACGATACCTTTGAGACCTGTTTTTTCAAATTCAACCATTTCTCCGGCACGTGCATTGCCCAGTCCATAAACTCGTGCGATGCCATCGCCAATTTCAAGAACTGTTCCGGTTTCTTCCATGTTTACTCCCAGATTCATGCCCGAAATTTGTTGACGCAGAATAGCAGTTACTTCAGATGGTTTTATTTCAGCCATATATACCCTTTTTTAAAATCCTTTTTCGTAAATATTAGTTTGAAAATCTTTAAAGATTTTCGAAATTTTATTTTTAATTGATGCATCATACATGTTATCACCAAAACGCACAGTGAAACCTCCCAGCAGATTGGGATTTGTTTTTTGTGAAGTATTTGGCTTTAATCCCGTAAGTGATGCAATTTTTGTTTCAATTTGCTTAACTATATTTTGGTTAAGTTCTGTAGCAGATGTAAGTTCAACTTCTATTATTCCTTTGTGTTCTGTACAAATGTAAATAAATTCATTTGTAATTTCATGTAAATAAGCTTCTCTTCCTTGTTTAATAACAAGTTTGAGAAATTTAATACTTAAATCATTAAAACTATTTTCGAATAATGCAGAAATTATTTTCTTTTTAAGTATTGGTTTAATTATCGGGCTTTTAAGAACTTGTCTGAATTCCGGTACTTGCTCACAGATAATTTTTACAGTATGCATGTTTTCTTCTGTGGCAGGCAATAAATTGGTTTCGTTTGCCAACTCAAAGAGTGCCCTAGCATACCGTTTAGAAATTTGCGAATTGTTCATGCCAAATACTAATTAAAAGAAATTTCATCTGCCAATTTTTGTGCTATATCCTGCTGTTTAGCATCGCCGGCAAGATTTTCCCTAATGATTTTTTCAGCAATTTCGAGAGAAAGCACTGCAATTTGGTTTTTAAGTTCAGTAATAGCTGCCATTTTTTCGAAATGAATATTTTCGTGTGCGGCTGCTATAATACGTTCAGTTTCTTCTTTGGCTTTAATACCGGCCTCTTCAACAATTTTATCTCTGGTTTTTCTTGCTTCTGCCAAAATTATATCACGTTCTTTTTGTGCCTCTTTCAACAACTGCTCATTATCAGCTTTTAGCTGAGCCATTTCCGATCTGGCTTTTTCTGCAGCCTGCAAGGCGTTATCAATTGCTTCATTACGTTTGCGAATAGCAGAT
>CAZJYL010000028.1:0-14036 GCA_964550265.1 uncultured Bacteroidaceae bacterium | reverse complement strand
A
Organism: uncultured Bacteroidaceae bacterium; assembly: GCA_964550265.1. Taxonomy (GTDB): domain Bacteria; phylum Bacteroidota; class Bacteroidia; order Bacteroidales; family DTU049; genus GWF2-43-63. The sequence goes on along the minus strand of CAZJYL010000028.1, from coordinate 14,035 downwards.
TACATTTTTTGCCATTCATTGTACTCCTCAGGATTAAAAAAACAGAATGAAAAAGATACTGATATATATCATGGTGTGTATTGGAGTTTTATCCTGCCACACTTCAAATATAACTAAAGAACCTGTTAATAACAATGACGACAACCTGTTTACCGATACAAAAAATATTAATAACGAAAGTGATGACTATTACAAGCCGCAAAGATTAAAATTTACTGACGAAATATATTCAGACAATATTAAATCAGTACAATTGTTTTCTGCAGACTGGGTGTTTGGGCCGCCAATAATTTGGACAGAAAAACAAAATAAGCTAACCCTTTATTTTGATGAATTAAATTCAAATAAAAAGGATTACTATTTCTCTTTCATATACTGCGACGCCATGTGGAACCCGCTGGATGTTCCAACAATGGATTATTTAGAAGGTTTTAATGAAGATCCGATTACATCGTATCAATCCTCTATGAATACATTGGTCAGTTATATCCATTATGCGGTAGATTTTCCTTCCGAAAACATGAAACCGAAAAAGAGTGGTAATTATCTGCTCCATGTTTACTATTATAACGGAGATGAAAAGAAGACTATTATCACCAAAAGATTTTTTGTTGCCGAAAACAATGTGGAGATTAAGTCAAATGTAAAAATGGCCACAAATATTGAGCTGAGAAATTACCAGCATGAAATTGATTTTACGATTAATGCAAATAAAATTGAAATTACAGACCCTTACAGAACTTTAACAATAGTTCTTCAGCAAAACGGAAGAACTGATAATCAAATTACGAATCTGAAACCTAAATTGGTTAAGGGCAACGAACTTATTTACGATTTCGAAAACGGCAATATTTTCGATGCGAATAATGAATTCAGGCATTTTGATATTAAGAGTCTTACCTATAATACCGACAGAATTCAAAAAATTGCAAAAACAGACGGCATGTTTCATATTTATTTAAAAACAGACTATCGCCGCCCTTTCGACAGATATATTTCTGATGACGATATAAATGGTCGGTTTCTTATAAAAAACGATGATGGGAAAAACAGTGAAACCGAATCGGAATATGTTTGGGTTCATTTTTTATTGAAGTACGATGCGCCTCTTACCGAAGGTTCAGTTTATCTTCAGGGAGCTATAACGCAATGGGGCTATAACCCTTTGTATAAATTAAAATATGATTACAACAAACAAGGCTATGCCGATTCATTACTTCTTAAACAAGGTTATTATAATTATCAATATGTATATCTGAAAGACGGTGAATCGTCGGCTGATGCCGCATATATTGAAGGCCGTCATTCCGAAGCCGATAACGACTACACTATATATGTGTATTATCGTGAACCGGGAGAGTTATTTGATAGACTTATCGGAGTACAAATATCAAACTCAAAAAAAGGAATGTGATATATTTTATAGGATATTTACTTTTTAAGCAGTCTTTATTAAAGGCATTTATCAATAGTAAGTGTATTCGTATTCCAAAGTGTAATGAACATTCGCGCCCATCCCTTGCCTATTTATGAATGTTTCGGTTTTTCTTAATTTTTTTGTTCCCATGTCATACTCCCTGAAAACCTCGTATAATACATCTTGATTGTCGTCAACTTCTTTTTCGTGAATCGGATTGTTGTTTGAGTCATATTCAAAATTAGTTGTAGAATTGTGTTCTTTTGAAAGATACTGTATTGACTCAATTTCTCCATTAGCATTGTATTTATACAGGCTTGCCGATTTGTTGCCGTAAATATCGGTTTTTATCAATTTGGACAATTTATCATTGTCCCACTCCATGTTTTCATGAGATGGTCTGCCATCGGCAATATGAAAAGTAGTTTCTTCTGTCATTCTGTTTTTATCGTCATATTTCATTTCTCGATAAAAAGTTATTTCATCATATTCGTTTTCTTCTTCTCTTATTAAATTGCCAAAATCATCATAAATCCATGAATGTATGCCGCTAACTTCATTTTCGTCATCATCAATATCAACAGTGATTTTTTTTGATGGCTTATCGTTTACATATTCAAATTCACTTACGGATTCGGTACCATCGGCATAATACATTGTTTCTTTAATTATTTTTCCATTGCCATCGGTTTCTGTAACATATTTTTCACTTAAATCATTCTCGTCAATATAATATTCTGTTGTAACAATATTTCCACCGTAATACTTAATGGTTTTTTCCTCAAGTTCATCAGGCTGTGAATATTTTTTTAAGCAAACAAGGCGTCCTTGTTCGTCAAATTCTTGTTCTTCAACAACAAAAACTATCTCTTTAGCCTCTTTGGAATCAAATCTTTCTATTATTTGCTGGCGGCGTTTTATTAAAACAGATTTCAATTTATTGCTCATGGGTTTTATTTTTAACTATCTTTGAATGCAAAAGTAATGAAACCACAGATATGAAATTTACAGTTTTTTTTATGAGTTTTTTTCTTTTTTCAAATTTTCTGTTTTCGCAAGAAATTGAGTATCCTACAACATTTAGAGGAGATGATGTTGATTTATACTTTTCTTACAAAGTGCCCGACCCGTATCGTTGGCTGGAAGATGAAAATTCCGATAACACAAAACATTGGGTGGAACAACAAAACTCCATAACAAATCAGTATTTAAACAGAATTCCTTTTCGCGATCAGATAAGAGAAAGGTTGGAAAAATTATGGAATTATGAAAAGTCCGGAATTCCGTTTAAAAAAGGCGAATGGGTATTTTGTTTCCGCAACACAGGATTGCAAAACCAAAGTATATTATATGTAAGCAAAGGCTTTGACGGCGAACAGCGCATGCTGCTCGACCCCAATAAATTGTCGGATGACGGAACAACAGCTTTAAGTGATTATTCCGTATCTAAAGATAATAAATATCTTGCATTTTCAACATCAAAAGGCGGAAGCGACTGGAATGACATACAGGTACTGGAAATAAGTACGGGAAAAATATTACCCGATATTGTCCGATGGACAAAATTCTCAGGTATTGCTTGGTATAAGGATGGTTTTTTCTATTCGGCTTATAATGTAAAGAACGAAGAAAAAGCATTGTCAACAAAAAATGAATATCACAAAGTATATTATCATAAACTGGGAACTTCTCAGTCCGACGACATATTAATTTACGAAAACAGCAATTATCCCTTGCGAAACTACGGCGTGTTTTTAGATGAAGATGAAAAATATATGTTTTTGAGTGAGAGTGAAAGCACAAGTGGCAATGCTTTATGGGTAAGGTTGGCAGGCATTAAAAAGGAAAAATGGACAAACATTGCCCCCGGATTTGAATACGACTATAATTTTGTTGGCATAATAAAAAATCAAATCTATATTCTTACAAATTATAAAGCTCCGAATTATCGCTTAATTTCAATAAATATTAAGAAGCCAAATATTAATAATTTAAAAGAAGTTATCCCTGAATCCGAACACGTACTGCAATCTGTTTCTTACATTAATAATAATAGTCTGATAGTAAAATATCTTGAAGATGCGTCAAACAAGCTATATGTTTTTAATTTAAAAGGAAAAGAAATTTCCCGCATAAAACTTCCGGGTATAGGTTCCGTTGGCGGAATATCAGGAAATCGGGATGAACCGGTGTTTTTTTATTCTTATACAAGTTTTACTACTCCGTCCTGCATATACAGATGCGATTTAAACACAGGCTCAAATGAAATTTACTGGCAACCCAATATTGACATTAAGCCTGAAAGCTATGGCACAACCCAAATATTTTTTACAAGCAAAGACGGAACAAAAGTCCCAATGTTTCTTACATACAGAAAAGATTTAAAAATAGATGGCGAAAGGCCGGTGTTATTATACGGTTATGGCGGTTTCAATATAAGCCTTACGCCCGGATTCAGACTTACAGCGGTGCCATTTTTAGATGCAGGGGGAATTTATGCCGTAGTAAATTTACGTGGCGGTGGAGAGTACGGTAAAAAATGGCATGAAGCAGGTACCAAACATCGCAAACAAAATGTATTTAATGATTTTATTGCAGCTGCAGAATATCTCATTGCAAACAAGTACACAAATCCTTCAAAGATAGCCATTCAGGGCGGATCTAACGGTGGACTGCTTGTAGGTGCTTGTATGACCCAGCGTCCGGATTTATTTAAGGTAGCCCTGCCCGCTGTTGGAGTTATGGATATGCTTCGTTTTCAAAAATTTACCATTGGATGGGCATGGACAGGCGATTATGGCTCAAGCGATAATGAAGATGATTTTAAATACTTATATGAATATAGTCCCTTGCACAATATCAGGGAAGGTGTAGAATATCCGGCAACTTTGGTAACAACTGCCGATCACGACGACAGGGTTGTACCGGCTCATTCATACAAGTTTATTTCAGAGCTTCAATATAAACACAAAGGCGATAATCCTGTATTAATTCGAATTGAAACTATGGCAGGCCATGGAGCCGGAAAGCCTACGGCAAAGCAAATTGAAGAAGCAGCAGATATATTGTCTTTCACGATGTACAATCTTCAAATGGAGCCCAGATAATAAAAACAACTTAAGATTACACATGTCTTAAGTGATTTATATCATCATTCAAAATTAAAACAAAAATTAATCGTTGGTAACTTTGCATAAAATCTAAAAAACAATATGAAACTATTTAAATTGTCTGTTATTTCATTTGTTATCTTGTTGCTTGCAGCCTGTTCCGGAAGCAAAGATGATAAAAACGTAAGCGCAAGCTCTAATGATAATAATGCTGAAGTAAAAGAAAATACTCCGGCTTTTTCAACAAATGGCAATGGAAAAGTTGTTTATCTCAATACACAAAACTTTGTTGATTACGTATTTGATTTTAGAACTGAGAAAGAATGGAATTTTAAAAGCAAAACTCCTTGTGTAATTGATTTTTATGCCGATTGGTGTAAACCTTGTAAAATGATTGCGCCTATAATGGAAGAACTTGCTGCTGATTATAAAGGCAAGATACAATTCTTTAAAATAAATATCGATATGGAGCAAGAGGTAGCTAACGCTTTTAATATTCAAAGCATTCCAAGCATATTGTTATGCCCTACAACCAATAAGCCCGTTATGACTACAGGTTCAATGCCTAAAAACGAGTATGACAATTTAATAAAGAAAGTAATTTTTAATGAAGAATAATCACAACGATATGGAACATCTTACAAAAGAAACTTTTAAGCAAAAAGTATTTAATTACGAAGAAAATAAAGAATGGAAATTTGAAGGAAAATTACCATGCATTATTGATTTTTATGCAGATTGGTGCGGCCCTTGCAAAATGATTGCTCCTGTTTTAGATGAACTTTCTAAAGAATACGAAGGAAAAATAAACATTTATAAAGTTAATACCGAAGAACAACAGGAATTAGCTGCCGCATTCGGAATTCAAAGTATTCCAAGTATTCTGTTTTGCCCGCTTAACGACCAGCCACAAATGGCAATGGGGGCGCTGCCCAAACCAACATTGGTACAAGCAATTAATGAGGTTTTGCTTAAATAAAAATCTTATTTTTTTAAAGCCCACAAGGGCTTTTTTTATTTCTGATAACTTTTAAATTTAATGATAAAGATGTTTTATTTATCTTTGTACACTAAACCGGTAGAGTAATGTTTGCTGAATTTATTGCGGACCTGGCATGGAGCAAATTCATTTGGAGTGATAAGATATGGATTAGCATTGGTGCTGTTTTCATGATTCTTGGATTATTGGGATGTTTTGTGAAAAAAATTCCCGGGACTCCTTTTGGGCTTGCAGGATTGCTAATGCTCCAATTAATGGAAAAACCGCCATTTTATACCGCACAGATGCTGATTTTGTCTGCTATTACCATTACAGTAATCAGTGTTGATTATGTTGCGCCAATCATTGCCGAAAAAAAATTCGGAAAAACAAAACCGGGCATAATTATAAGCAACCTTGTTAAATTTATTGTTGTTGGATATATGACCTATCTTTTTGTTAATGGTATTATTAACACTCATATTTAAAATTCAGCATTTATATCCTGCACCGTTTTTTCCACAGTATAAAATTTTATCAATCGTAAAAAATACGTAGCGTGAAATTATTTTTCATGCTCAATATTAGATATCCAATTTTGTATCTTTGCATCTATGGATATGGTAAATAGCGAAATATTAATTCCTTCATTGCTGATGCCGCCTTCAAAATTATTCGCTGCTTTACAAAAAAACAGTAAAATAATTATTGATGATTGCGAAACCTATCCAAAACAAACTTTAAGAAATCGTTATTATCTGGGTGGCCCAAATGATATAATTTCATTGGTGGTACCTGTTAAAAAGCCTTTTGGACATAAAACCAAAACCAATGAAATATTAATAGATTATAGCACCAATTGGGCATTATATCATAAAAAAACAATTACAACTTCCTATTCTAAAAGTCCATTCTTTTTATATTATTCAGATTATATTTTTGACGAATTCGAAAAAAAACATCAAAAACTCACTGAGCTTAATTATGCACTTATGAAGTTGTTTTTCAAGTGGTTACATATTACTGCTCCAATAGAGATATCACATGAATATATTCATAGTTTTGAGCAAAACGACTTGAGAAAACTTTGTAAAAGTAATTTATCGTGGGAATTAGAAAATATATACAATCAACCTTTTGACAATATTTTTGGATTTAGAAACTCATTGTCGATATTGGATATAATGTTTAACTTGGGACCACAAACCAAAGAATATTTAAGAAAAGAAACCAACTATGCAAATTTACAGAATAGCTGAAACCGTTGTTCCGATGCGCAAGGAACCATCACACAGAGCCGAAATGGTTAATGAAATTTTATACGGAGAAGACATAGCCATTTTAGAAAATCATAACGGGTGGCTTTCGATAACATGTCTCGATTATAATTATTGTGGCTTTATCCCGGAAATAACAAAACTAAATGAGATTTCAGATAAATGTATTTCTCCTTTTAAATTTGTTTTTACTGCATCGTCTTTAATTCGTTCAGAAGAAGGTTTAAAACTAGACCTGCCAAGGGGTAGCCGCGTGAGAGATGAAAAGACTGAAAAAGGTTGTTTTGAAACTCCTGATATTATTAAATCTTTAAGTGAAATTACAAAAACAGCCAAGTTTTACATGGGAAATCCTTATCGTTGGGGCGGACGCACTCCTTTTGGAATAGATTGTTCCGGATTTACTCAAATGGTCTTTATGCTAAACCGCATGATTATTCCCCGCGATGCCGGCCAGCAGGTTTTACTTGGCAGTGATGTGGCTTTTGTTTCCGAAGCTCAAGGTGGCGATTTGGCATTTTTTCAAAATGAAAACGGAGAAGTTATACATACCGGCATAATGCTTAATAATTACGAAATAATTCATGCTTCGGGTCGGGTACGCATTGACAAAATAGATCATCATGGGATTTTCAATTCTGAGTTAAATAAATATACCCATACATTAAAAATAATTAAGCGTATGGATATTGACACTCTTCCCAAATGCCTTTAAGCAGTATATAACAAGAATTAATATTTTGTAAACGCAAATGCTATATTTGCCTACATTCCTGTAACAAGAAACTCTGTTCTGCGGTTCATTGCCCTGCCCGCTTCAGTTTCGTTTGTATCTATTGGCTGCGATTTTCCAAAACCTTTATAGCTGAGTCTGTGTGAAGCAATCCCTTTAGAAATCAAATAATCATACACACTGCGGGCGCGATTTTCGGATAGAATTAAATTTGAAGCATCACTTCCTATATTGTCGGTATGTCCCTGAATTTTCACTTTTATATTGGGATTTTCACTTAAAAATTCAATAAATTCATCCAAAACCTTTTTTGACTCCGCAGTTAACTCGGCGGAATTGGTTTCGTAATAAATATCCTTCATCCGATATGCCTTTCCCAACTCCACAGGCTCTAAATTAACGTCAATATTGGTAGGTTCTGTAAATGTAGAATCATCTTGGGCTATATATGTACTTTCGTAAACAAAATCAGGCTTTTTAACTGTCAGCATAAAATCTGATTCAAATTTTAATGCGGCAACATATTCACCTGTTTCAATATCAATCGGTATCTCTTTTATTTCTTTAGTGGCAATGTTCTTTATTTCGACTTTTGCATCAACAGGCTGATTATCAGCTTCGTTTTTAACCGTACCTTTAATAAATAATACTTTTTCCGGTCTGGCTTCCTCATATAGCTCAAATGAATAAAAATCCCAGCCTCCCAGCCCTTCGCTCATGTTATTTGAACCGAAATAGCCATATTTCCCGTCTGTACTAACAAAAAATCCAACATCATCATATTTGGAATTTATGGGGTAGCCAATATTTGTTGGGTTTTGCCAATTACCATTTCCGTCCATTCGCGCATAATAAATGTCGTACCCTCCCATTCCCGGTCTTCCGTCAGAGCTGAAATACAAGGTTTGGCTGTCAGTATGAATAAACGGACTCTTTTCATTTCCTTTGGAATTAATATTTTTTCCCATGTTTTTTGGAGCACTCCATTTACCATATTCATCTCTGGTACTTGTATATATATCATAACCACCCATGCCTCCGGGTCTGTCACTGATAAAGTATAAAGTTTTACCATCGCTGGAAATAGAAGGCTGGCTTTCCCAATAGTCTTTAGTGTTTACTGCATCTATAGGTACAATATCTCCCCAGTCACCATGCTCAAATTTTGTATAGTATAAATCACAATTAATATACTGATTCGGACTGTTTTTTTCCGGCATATGACAAATGGTATATATCAACTCTTTATTGTCGATTGTAACCGTTGCTCCGCCTTCGTTCAAATGAGTATTAAAGGGTTCCGGCATAGGCTGACCATTGTCAAATGGTATTTCTGAAAGTGGTTTACCTTGTTGTGGTTTACGTTTACTAACAAAAAACTTTTCTTTATAATCAATATCACCTGCCCATGCATTTCTGTTTTTTTCCTCAACGCGGCGGGTATAAAATGCATTTTCGTTGTCAGGGCTGATTATTACAAGATATTCGTCGAATTTACTGCTAATCCCCGGCACAACTTTAGGATTAAACGACACCGGATTAGACAATAAATTCATGGCAGTCTTTGCCCATTCATACATTCCTCTGGCCTCAAGTTCTATAGAGTCATTTGTGATTTCTTCAGGCTTATCAAGAAATTTCTTTAAATTATATTGAGCCTGGTCATATTTATCCAACCCAAAATAAATTTTGCCTAATTGGAAATAGGCATCGTGTAACCCATCAGGACAAAGTTCTATTGCTTTTTTAAAATGTTTTTCAGCTATATTGAGATTGTTTTCTTTTTTAAAAACATTAATACATCCCATATAATAATATGCAGGGGCATATCCGGCATCAATATCGATTACCTCTTTGAATAAACGATTTGCCTCAAGATAATAACGGTCGGCACTTGCAGGAAGTTTTGGTGCGAGCTTTTGAGCCTGAATATAATTTGACATTGCTGCATCATATTGCTTTGTGGCTTTTTTGTTAAGCTTACCGCAATTAAACTCAGGCTGCGCAGAAACTCCGGTAAAAGAAAAAACGAGGGAAATTAATAAGACAAATTTTAAATATTTCATAATCATAACTTCCGTTCAAAATTTTTATTTTGTAAAAATAAATCCATTAATGCAATAGCCGCCATAGATGTTGCCACTATTGCAACGCGTGGAATATAACAAGCATCATGCCGCCCTTTAATGGTAACTTTTATAGGCTTTCCACTGACATCAATGGTGTTTTGTTCAATACCAATTGACGAAGCCGGCCTGAACACCGTATTCATTATAAGCATATTGCCATTGGAAATTCCGGCCTGAATCCCACCACTATGGTTTGAAACAAATTCCACTGCTCCGTTTTTTTGTGTCAATTCATCATTATATTGACTTCCTTTTAAATGTATTCCGGAAAAGCCTTCACCGAAATCAATTCCTTTGGCACCCGGAATACTAAGCAATGCCATACTTAATACGGTATTTAATTTTTCAAACAAGGGTTCTCCAATGCCTGCAGGTAATCCCTTAACAAGCGTGGTGATTTTACCTCCAATTGAATCATTAGAAGCTACAACCTCATCTATCAGCTTTTGCATTTCTGCCTGAACGTGTAACTCAGGGCAACGCAAGGGGGAAGCAAATATATCCTTTTCGGGATACCACTTGCCATATTCTTTAATTCCTACAGCGCCAATTGCAGAAACATAGCTTATTATATCAATATTTCTCTGCCTCAAAAAATCAACTGCAAGAGCTCCGGCCACAACCCTGGCTATTGTTTCCCTGCCCGAAGCACGACCGCCTCCTGCCTGTGGCAACAAACCATATTTCTTATAGTAAACATAATCTGCATGTCCGGGCCTGAATACATTTTTTAAATCGGCATAATCTTCTGACCGTTTATCAGTGTTGCGAATTATAAAGGCAATCGGGCTGCCATTTGAAATATTATTATCTATGCCGCTTAGAAATTCTACTTTGTCCTGCTCTTTGCGCTTTGTTTCAAAATTAGAAATTGGCCTGCGCTGACTTATCATGGAATCAATTAAAGGGAAATTAACAGGGAATCCAGCAGGAAAACCATCAATTACGGCTCCAATAGCCACTCCGTGTGATTCACCAAAAAAAGTGACCTTTAAAGCCTTCCCAAATGTGTTAGCCTGAGACATGACACAAAACTACTAAAAATATATATATCTGATATTTGTAATAATCACAAATTTCAACAATCTGTTGTTACCAATAAGCATAGTAAAAGACCAAGCTACAATTAATCACATTTGCAGAAAAATAACTAATTTTGTTTCAAACAGAAAAAATTTAATGAATTTTGAAGAAACATATTTAGATAAAATAATTTGCGGAGACTGCTTGGACGTAATGAGAAAAATGCCTGACAAATGTTTAGACTTAATAGTAACTTCTCCACCTTATAATTTGAAAAATTCTACCGGTAACGGAATGAAAAAAAATACAAAAAGTGGGAAATGGGCAGGAAACGCATTGCAAAACGGATATAGTCATTACAGTGACAATATTCCAAATGACGAATATGCAGAATGGCAATTCAATTGTTTGACGGAAATGTATCGTCTTTTAAAAGATGATGGAGCAATTTTTTATAATCATAAGTGGCGAGTACAAAACGGGCTTATTCAAGACCGAAAAGATATTATTAGAGATTTGCCAGTAAGGCAAATAATTATTTGGCGTAGAAAAGGCGGTATTAACTTTAATCCCGGATACTTTTTGCCAACTTACGAGGTAATTTATCTAATTCCAAAACCTGACTTTAAATTAGCCCCAAAGGCTAATGCCTATGGTGATGTTTGGGAATTTACACAAGAAATGAAAAATGAGCACCCAGCACCTTTTCCTATTGCCTTAATTGATAGAATTATTTCTTCAACAAAAGCAAAAATTGTTTTAGACCCTTTTATGGGAAGCGGTACAACGGCTATTGTTGCAATGGGCTTAAAAAGACATTTTATTGGTATTGAATTATCTCCTGACTATTGTGAAATGTCAGAAAAAAGAATTGAAAAAAATAAAAAACAAAGCGAGCTATTACGAATTAGACCATTAACTTTATTTTAAGACGCAAAATGAAAATATATACAAAACCTCAGCTAATTGCTGAATTAAAGAAAATTGCAGCCAAAGGCTGGATTGAAAACAGAAGATATGGAAATCAAGGTGGAATTGGAAATACACTCGAAGATTTGCTGGGGATTGAAGAAAATAATTTACCAATACCCAATGCAGCAGAATGGGAATTAAAAATCACAACGAATTAATACCTCTTCTTTAACAACATTATTTCATATCGAGCCTTCTCCAAGGGCAATTGGATTTGTTCCTCAAATGCTTTTACCAATGTACGGTTGGAAACATAAAGAAGCAGGGAAAAAATATCCGGCAACAGAAATGTCTTTCAGACAAACGATTCATGGCAACTCTCCAAGTGACAGAGGTTTTATGGTCAAAATTGACCGTAAGCAAAAAAAAGTACTGATTTCATTTAACGCAAAAAAGGTTTCAGACAAACATGCAAATTGGTTGAAAAAAGTTGAGAAAAATATTGGTTTAAAAGAACTAAATCCTCAACCATATTGGGGTTTTGACGACTTGGCAAATAAAGCAGGGACAAAAATGTTAAATTGTTTTTTCGTCCAAGCAGAAAGTAAGAAGGAAAATGGAAAAGAATTTTATCATTACTCAAAAGTTTTAATGCTTCAAAAATTCAACTTTGAAGGTTTCTTAAAGGCATTAGAGAAGGGAAATATTCTAGTTGATTTTGACGCAAGGACCGGTCATAATCATGGAACAAAATTCAGAATGAGACAAAATTGTTTGCCGGACTTATATGAAAAAGTAACTGTGATTGTTTAGATATGAAAAAACGTCAGTTTTTAACAAAACTTAAATCTAATGAGATGAAATTGTTAATTTAAAGCGACAAGTAACTAATTAACTTTTCAATTGTTTTACAGTAAAATGTTCCAAAATGCCTATCAGCTTTTAACTTCAGACGTTATGACTAATGTATTAAATTAGATGCTTATGTTTGTTTTATTTTATTATGAATTTCTTTTCAATTGCTTCGCTTTCGCTGCCAACGATTTTAATTATAACAGAATATTCGCCAACAGGCCAACCGGGCGTATTGGTATATAGCTTTGCGTGAATATTCGATTTATCGTCTCCTTCAAAATTACCTTGCATAATAACTTCTTTTTCGCTTTCAGCAGCCTGATAATACCAGGTTATATCAACCTTTATGTTTTTCGGTGCATTGTTTAATGTAACAAACAAATGAATAGTGTCGGTTTCTACTCCATAAAAAGAAGCTATGTCTTCATTACACTGATTGTTTGACGGATTATTGCATAATATAGCCTTGCCTATTGAAGCGTCTTTGACACAGGAAAACAACATGATGGAAATAAGGAAAAACAAAAATTTAATATATGTGGCTCTTTTCATCATTTTTTCTGCAAACCTACGCATTTATTTTTATCCTAATTTTATTTTACTTGGAAAATCATTTAAAGGAAACAAATTGTCTTTGGCTAATAATCCCATTTTCGCCTAAATGAATTATAAAAATTAATTCCGGCTTTTAATTTAAAATTGGCTGCTGAAACTGAATTATCGGATGTAACAGCGTATATTCCAATGCGGAAGAGTTCACGTCTTATACGTATAGGCTTCTCAAGTCCAACAAAAAACTCCCCATGTCTGAAATTGTTTTCGTCCATCAAAAGGAAACCACCACCTACAGCCAAAGCCAGCTTAAGCCGCCCAACAAGTGGCACCTTGTCTAAAAATCCTTCAAAATGATGAATGTAGTTCCCGCGTAAAAAAGCAGAATTTGTACTCAATGTAGGACCAAGCAATTGAAAAGATGCAAGCGGATTACTAAAAAAGAATATATCGCTACCTCTGAAAAATTTGTTTTCAAGAATTCGCAAATTCTTTTTATTCACATAAGTTCCCATTAAAAAAGACCAGTTGGAAATGCCGTATCGTTTTAACTTAATATAATCCCCTGCCCCTAACTCGATATAATCATAATTCACTTCACTATTAAACAATCCATTAACGCCTTTTCTCCATGTGAAAGAAATATCGGGCCATTTACTGCCAAGCAATATTTTTCTGTTGCCTTTAAACATATAATGCTGCCTTATTCTGTAAACAAAATTCAATTTTATCTCACTTTTAATATATCTGTCAAAATCAATTGGTTTATTAATTTCTCCAAAAATGTGATTTGACCAGTTGTCCATATTCATATCGCTTATGGCTTGCTGATCGGAATATTCAAAAGTAAGCTCGCCAAAAAGTCCGTTTATAATTTCCATTCGCTGAGAAACAGAAAACATTTTTGTTCTTGCAAAATTGCTTCTGCTAAACGCACTGGTAATTGACGGATTATTATTAATCATATCATAGTAATCGCCAAATTTCACATAGGTCCGTACAAATTTTTTGGGGATATAGGTAATTCCCACACCTGCATAACCTCGCA
>CAZJYL010000027.1:0-14482 GCA_964550265.1 uncultured Bacteroidaceae bacterium | reverse complement strand
GCACACATGAAGGCATTGTGTTAATAGATTTAAAAACCAGGCGTATTTCCCGTCTTAATTTGCCAAATTTTATTTGCAGCGAAGAAAATCCCATAAATACATTTGCAGAATATAAAAATACAATTCTGGTAGGTACTAATTTGGGCTTGCATGTAGTTGAATCTGAAACTTCAGAAGAATTATATTTTAATTGTGCAAACGGTTTTGAGATAAATACGTTTTTTTCCGCTAAATCAATAAATCATATTATTGTAGATAAAAGAAATAGAATTTGGTTTGCAACTCCAACCAATGGTGTGTATATTTATTCACCGGGCACATGCGGGTTTCAGCACTTGTATAGCGATTTCAGCAGCAGATACGGACTTATAAACAACGATATTTTGAGTATGGCAACATCGTCGGGCGGCGAAGTTTGGATTGGCACAGTTCATGGGTTGAGTATATTTTCCGATTTTGCTTATAAATTCCCACATTTCAGAATTTCAGAAAAACAATTCGACAATAGTTATAATCTTGTTTGGGCATTTCAAGCTGTTGGCAGTGATAATATTTTAATAGGAACACGCGGAGGCTTGATATTATTTGATTTAAAATACCAGCAATTTTCGCATTTTTCGAAAGATGACTTTGGCGAAATTCCTGTTGTTTCTTTAAAAGTTATAAATAATGAAAATATTTGGGTGGGTACTGCAGGAAATGGTGTTTATTTGCTTGATGGTAGAGGAAGAGTAAAGAAAAATATTAAATCAGGCGATGTAGGCGGCATTGCCGGAAATTTTGTTTGGGACATTATTGCAGATTCTGCAGGCAATATCTGGTTAGCTTGTGGGGGAGGTGTCAGCTGTATAAATTTAAAAACTTTAAGTTGTAAGAATTGGTTGTATCCGGGTTATGAAAGTAAAAACAGTATTTCCAGTAATATTGTTTTTAGCTTGATGATTGACAAATATGGTATTGTTTGGGTATCCACTTTTAATGGATTAAACAGGTTAGACCCTAAAACAGGGAAAATATATGTGTTTCATCATGACAAAGGAAATCCGTTAAGTATTTCCAATGACAGAATTTTATCATCATTCGAAGATTCAGAAGGCATAATATGGATAGGCACTTTCGGTGGCGGTTTAAACAAATACGACAGGAGAACCGGAGTGTTTAGCCGATATACAAAAAAAGAAGGCTTTCCTGATAATGTTATTTACAATATAGTAGAAGATAAATCAGGAAATTTATGGCTTACGTCTAATTCAGGATTAATCAGATTTAATTCAAAGGATAATGTCGTAGCTCATTATGATGTTAATGACGGAATACAAAGTCATGAATTTAACGGCGGTGCAGCAGAAATTTTACCTAACGGAAAAATACTGGTTGGTGGAATGAACGGGTTTAATTTTTTTGATCCAAAAGACATTAAAATAAATAAAAAGGTCCCCAAACTTGTAATAACGGAATTTAGCATATTTAATAAGCCTTATGGTGTGTATATTGAAGATGGCGATACTGTAATACTGAGCCCAAATAATAATTTCTTTTCAATTTCATTTGCCGCCCTGGATTATACAAACCCTTCAAAGAACCAGTATTCATATATTTTGAGTAATTATGATAAAGACTGGATACACACCGATGCCACAAAACGTAAGGCTGAATACACTGACGTTAAACCCGGCACTTATAAGTTTATTGTTAAAGGCACAAACAATGATGGTATATGGAATGAAAAAGGCCTTTCTTTCACAATAATAGTTAAACCTCCATTTTATAAAACATGGTTATTCCGTTTAGCAATAATCTCATTAGCTTTGTTTTTGTCATGGTTTTTTATAAGAGGCAGAATTAAAAAGGTGAGACAACAGAACGAAGTTGCAACAAAAATGCTGAATATAGAAAAAGAGATGTTTGATCTTGAACAAAAAGCTTTGCGATTGCAAATGAACCCGCATTTTATTTTTAATTCGCTCAATTCAATTCAAAGTTATATTCTTTCCAACGATTCTGAAAATGCCATTAATTATTTGGCTAAATTCAGCCAGCTAATGCGCCTTATTCTTAATACAAGCAGAGAAGCTTATATCCCTTTGTCGCAGGAAATTTCTTTATTGAAACATTACATTGATTTGGAGAATATGCGTTTTAATAACCGATTCCTATACGAAATAAGGGTAGAATCGGGAATGGATACTGAGTATTTGGGAATACCGCCCATGATAATTCAACCGTATATCGAAAATGCGATATTGCATGGCTTTATGAATAAAAAATCAGGCGAATGCCGGTTACTGATACAAATGTGGGAAGAAGACAAATACATTTTGTGCATAATTGAGGATAATGGTATTGGCAGGGAAAAAGCCATGGAAATTAAGCTGAAAAGTGGTTTAATGCAGAAGTCACAAGGAATTGTTATTACAAAAGAACGCCTGGACATTTTAAACAGACAGTTGAAAAATAAAATTTCCGTTGAGATAACAGATTTGAAAGATGAACAAGGGAAAGCTGTCGGAACCAGAGTACGTCTTGTAATCCCCTATATTGATTTGTAAATTAAAGACGGATTATAAATTTCTTGTATTTTTGAACAAAATTTACTGTTATGATTAGAGCAATAATTGTGGATGACGAAGATGCATCAAGGATGTCTCTTAAAGCACTTTTGGAAAGATATGTGTCTGATGTGCAGATTGTTGCCGAGGCAATTGATGTGGAATCAGGATTGAATACAATTAAACAATTCACTCCCGATTTGGTATTTTTAGATATACAAATGCCTGATGGTAGCGGCTTCAGACTATTGGAAATGCTTCCCGAAATTGATTTTGACGTAATTTTTACTACAGCTTTTGATCAATATGCCTTAAAAGCCATAAAATTTAGCGCATTGGATTATTTGTTAAAACCAATTGTACCTGATGATTTAAAAAAAGCAATTGAAAAATATCGCGAAACAAAATTGTTACCCGGAAAAAACATAAGCTATAAAACATTGCTGGAAAATTTAAATCCCGAACCACGTAAAATTGTTTTAAACACTTTTGAAGGAATGCATGTTATAGATACAGCAGACATAATCCGCTGCCAAAGTGATGACTGTTATACCAATTTTTATTTAAAAGACGGCAGGCGAATTATTGTATCAAAAACACTAAAAGAAATCGAAGAACAACTTTCAGGTAAAGATTTTATGAGACCACATAAATCACATCTGGTTAATATACAGTATATTAAAACTGTTGTTAGAAATGATGGCGGCTACCTGGTTATGAAAGATGAAACAGAAATTCCTATTTCAAGGAGAAAAAAAGAGATGGTTATGAATATAATTAGTAAATTGTGAGCCGATAACTTTTTTTTGTGGGCCGAATTCTGATTTTTAATATTTGTTAAAACAGAAAAGAAATATTTTTAAAAACTTAAAACAAGTCTTATGGGACAAATTTTTGGTTTAATTATCATTTTAATAGTATGGGTATTGATTTCCTTGTTTAAGAAACAAGCTTATAAGCAGCAACAAACTGCTCATAAAATTCACAAATCCAATGTTACAGCAGGCCATAACTTAAAAGACAGCTTTAATAATCAAACTGATGTCAATTTAAATAAGCTATTTGAAATTTTTACCGGTGATAATATTAATCATACAATTTTACAAGAAAACAAACAGGCTGAAATTTATGTTGACTCAGAAAATGAAATAAATACTTTTTCACAAGAAAACTCCATAGAAACTCAGGATTTTTCACATGGTAGCAGTTTAAGTGAATATGTTCCATACTCATCTTATATCGAAGATTATCTAAATGAGGACAATTTAGAACCGATTTTAGCTCATAAAAATAATTCAGAAAAAATTTCCAATAAAAGCGAAAAGCAAATTAATCCAAATTTAGTTGATTTTGACCTTAAAAAAGCAGTCATCTATTCGACTATTTTGGAGCCAAAATATTTTTGAGATAAAAAATCTTTTCAACATTTTAAAAAAAACTGTTTTGAAAACTTAAATCTTTATAACTTTACCCGCTCAAATTTAAAGCTTAATAAAAATATAAACCAATCTATATGTTTCGAAAACTACTCTCTGCCTTAGGATTGACATTGTTTGTGAGCATTGTTTCACTTGCTCAGTCATCCGGAACGTTGAAAGGTAAATTGGTTGACAAGGAGACCAAAGAACCCATCCCATTTGCTAATATCATTGCCGAATCAGGTGGCAGACAAATGGGTGGATCCACCACAGATTTCGACGGTAATTACACAATTAAACCAATACCACCAGGAACCTACGACGTAAAAGCCACTTATGTTGGCTATAAGCCTATTATGGTTCAGGGCGTTGTTGTTAAAGACGGAATTATTACTTTCCTTGATATTGATATGGAATCAACCGCAGTAACTTTAACTACGTTTGAGGTTGTGGATTATAAAATTCCATTGATTGAGAAGGACGGTGGATCTTCAGGAGGTACTGTTACTTCCGAAGAGATTGAAAAAATGGCCGGCCGTAATGCCACATCAGTTGCTGTAACCGTTGGTGGTGTATTTTCATCTGATGGTGAAATGGGCTCCATTCGTGGAGGCCGTACAGATGGTACAGTAATGTATATTGATGGCGTTAGAGTTCGTGGTTCATCATCTCTACCAAAATCTGCACTTGAACAGGTAACGGTTATCACCGGAGGACTTCCTGCAAACTATGGAGATGCTACCGGTGGTGTTGTTAACGTTACCACAAAAGGTGCCAGCCGTACTTTTGGTATGGGAGCAGAGTTTGTAACTTCAAAATTCCTAGACCCCTACGATTATAACTTGTTGGGTCTATATATGCAAGGACCATTACTTAAAGGAAAGGATTCTACAAATAGTTCAGCTTTGTTAGGTTATTTCCTAGCCGGTGAATTTTCTTATGAAAAAGACAATTATCCTTTCTTTGGAGGCCTTTACAAAGCAAAAGATGATTATTTAGCTCAAGTTGAGAAAGTTCCGTTACGCGAAACCGGATTAGGATATGGTACATATCAAAATCTGCAATTTGTTACAATGGATAATCTTGAAAAAATTAAGGCTAAAATCGAATGCCCGAATTATTCGGCAAATGTGTCTTTAAAACTTGATGTTAAAACCACATCTACTACAAATCTTACATTTGGCGGTTCCTTAAATTATAATAACGGGTTAGCTTATATTCATAGTTATTCATTATTTAATTATAAGCAGTATCCGCAAATTATTAATAGCACTTGGCGGTTTTTTGGCCGATTTACTCAAAGATTTAATTCTGACACTGCCAGTAAGTCTATTGTTAAGAATGTGTTTTATAATATTCAGGCCGACTACTCTAAATATAATTATATGGAACAAGATCCAAGACATAAGGATAATTTGTTCAAATATGGTCATTGGGGTAAATTCAACACATATAAAACCGAATCTTATGAACTTGGTGACATAGATTCTTTAGGTTATTATAATGTATATTTATTAAATAACTACTATGATACTTTAGTAACTTTTGAGCCGGGAACTAATAATCCGGTAACTTCAAATTATACTACACAATATTATGATTTGTATGATTTACACAGTGGTTATTATAGAAATTATACATTAATTCAAAATGCCGGTGCTTTATTAAACGGACAGCAGCCTGAGTCGGTTTATGGCTTATGGTCGGCTCCCGGATCAATTTATGGTAGTTTTAATAAAAGCGACGCAACTCAAATTGGGGTAGTTGCCAATGCATCTGCCGATATAGGAAACCATGCTTTCCAATTTGGTCTGCAATATGAACAAAGAAAAGATTGTGCAATTGGATATGCACCTGTTGCATTGTGGACACGTATGCGTCAGTTAACAAATAAACATATTGAGCAGTTGGATTTAAGAAATCCTCATCCTACATATGATTTGTATGGTGTATTTACTGACACTATCAATTATGATAGGTTGTATGATGCCAATAGCCAAAGTTCGTTTGACAAACATTTTCGTGAGTCGCTTGGATTACCTATTAACGGAACCGAATGGATTGATGTTGACTCTTATGATCCTTCAACTTTCGATATTTCATGGTTCTCTGCTGATGAGTTGCTGAATGAAGGTAATAGTTATGTGTCTTATTTTGGTTACGACTATACAGGTAAAAAACTAACCGGCAAGCCTAGTTT
Source organism: uncultured Bacteroidaceae bacterium (assembly GCA_964550265.1). Classification (GTDB taxonomy): domain Bacteria; phylum Bacteroidota; class Bacteroidia; order Bacteroidales; family DTU049; genus GWF2-43-63. The sequence continues at coordinate 8,315 of CAZJYL010000027.1, read as the reverse complement.
TGATGATTTTTTCACAAAGAAAAATGCTGAAGGCGATTATACCCGTGAAATAGGTGCTTTTGAGCCTATTTATATGGCAGGTTATATAATGGATAAGTTTGCTTTTAAAGACCTTATATTTAATATAGGATTGCGTGTTGACCGTTTTGACGCAAACCAAATGGTTTTAAAGGATAAATACTTGTTCTACGAGGCCAGAACAGCCGATCAGGTAACTAACTTAGGAGCACATCCCGGAAATATTCCAGGAGATGCTACTGTTTATGTTGATAATGTTAATAATCCAACTCAAATTCTTGGATATCGTTCAGAAGATGTATGGTATAATGCTCAGGGAACTCAGATTTCTGATCCATCTTTGATCTCTACATCCAGTGGTATAGCTCCCTATCTGATAAATCCTTCTTTAACAAAACCTACATCAGCAGCTTTTAAGGATTATCAGCCACAAATTACCTATATGCCCCGTATTTCATTTTCATTCCCAATTTCTGACGAGGCTTTATTCTTTGCGCATTACGACGTAACTTCAAAGCGTCCAACTTCAGGACTGCGTTTAGACCCAACACATTATTATTTCATTCAGGCCAATGCTCAGTCATTTATTAGCAATCCTGATTTAAAACCTGAAAAAACAGTTGACTATGAGTTGGGATTCCAGCAGCTACTTAATATTAAATCTTCTTTAAAATTCTCTGCATACTACCGTGAAATGCGCGATTTAGTTCAATCATACCGCTATTATGGTGGATATCCTATAGATTATTATTCATATAACAATATTGACTTTGGAACAGTAAAAGGTATGACTATAGCTTATGACCTTCGTCGTAGTTCTAACGTGTGGATGAAAGCTAGTTATACTTTACAATTTGCTGACGGTACCGGTTCTAACTCTTCCTCAGGTATGAATTTGGTTCGTACAGGACAACCCAACCTTCGTACTTTAAATCCATTGGATTATGACCGCCGTCATGCTTTCACCCTTGTTCTTGACTATCGTTTTGCTTCCGGAAAGAAATATAACGGACCAAAAATCACTAAAAAAGTTGGTGACGGAAAAGTTAAAGTATATCCATTGCTTCAAAATACCGGAGTTAACTTTACATTTACCGGTGGTTCAGGAACTCCTTATAGCAAATCAAGCAATATTGTATCCAGCCAGCTTGGTGGCGGAAGTTATCAATTGCAAGGTATGATAAATGGTAGCCGTCTGCCATGGTCATTCCGTATAGATTCACGTATTGATCGAGATATAGATGTTAAGATTGGCAAGAAAGAGATGGTTCTTAATGTTTATTTTGAAATTCTTAACATTTTGAACAGTAAGAATATATTAAATGTTTATCGTTCCACAGGCAACCCTGATGATGACGGATATTTGGCTGCAGCAGAATATCAGGCCGGTATTGCTGCCCAAGTAAATGAAGAATCTTTCCGCACATTATATTCTATTTTGGTTAATAGTCCTTATAACTATAGTCTTCCTAGACGTGTAAGGTTTGGTGTTGTATTTGGGTTCTAATTAAGAAAAACTTTAAGTATGAAACAGAAAATAATTGCTTCTTTATTTTTTATTGGTCTTATAGGCTTATCGCTAGTTTCTTATGCTAGACAAGTTCCTATAACTGAAAATCGCTCAAAGCAGGAGCAAACTCAAGCTAGACTTAAGGCAACTGCAGAAGGTTGCTTACCGGGTGCGGTTAACACTGAACTAAAAATTAATAACGTTCGTGCTCGTATCAATTCCGGTGGAGATATGTGGTGGGATTTGGCTGGTGTTGCCCAATACGAAATCCCATATGGTTCGAAAATGACATCTATGTTTGCCGGTGCTTTATGGATTGGAGGAACTGATATTAATGGCCAGCTTAAACTTGCTGCTCATCGTTATCGTCAGGTTGGAAATGACTTTTATCCGGGACCGCTTACAATTGATGGAACAGCTGCCATTAGCGCAGAAACATGTATTAAGTATGACAAAATGAATGTTATATACAGGAAAGATGTTGACGAGTTTCTTGCTTGGAGAGCAAATCCTTCAAATTATCCTGATTATACAATTCCTGCATATTTCTTTACATATCCTGCTATTGGTGATTGGTCTAAGGGTCAATCCAGATTTTTAGCACCATTTTATGATGCTGACGAAAATCTTGATTATGATCCAACTCAAGGTGACTATCCTTACTACGACGTTGAAAATCGTTTGTGCCATAAAACTGATCCTACCCTTGAAACAATGCAAGGAATTGTTACAGGTGGTATCATGGCTGACCAGGTTTTAAAAGGAGACCAAACAATCTGGTGGGTGTTTAATGATAAGGGTAATGTGCATACTGAGACACAAGGCGCTTCAATAGGACTAGAGATTCGTGCACAGGCATTTGCGTTTTCTACAAATGATGAAATCAACAACATGACATTCTATTCATTTGAGATTATAAACCGTTCAACTTATAGTTTAAGAGAAACTTATATGTCTTTATGGACAGACCCTGATTTAGGTTTTTCTCATGATGATTACGTTGGTTGTGATGTTTTGCGCGGACTTGGTTACTGCTATAATGGTGACCAGTTTGATGAAGATGGCAATGGTGCTTTTGGTTACGGTGCTCAGCCTCCTGCAATTGGGATTGACTTTTTCCAAGGTCCGTATATGGATCCTGACGGAATAGACAATGGTGCGTTCAAACAATATACTGATTCCTCAGGTGCTTTAGTTACAGTGAATTGTAATGAGGCTATTAACGGGGTGAATTTTGGCAACGGAATTATTGATGATGAGCGTTTTGGAATGCGTCGTTTTGTTTATCACAACAACAATGGTACTGTTCCATGGTATATGACTGACCCTGATTATGCAATTGAATATTATAACTTTTTGCGCGGATATTGGAAAGATAACACTCGTATGTTATACGGGGGAAATGCTCATACTTCATCCGGAGCTTATGGCCCTGAATGTGATTTCATGTTCCCCGATGAAACTGACCCATGTGACTGGGGTACTGGTGGAATTCCACCTAACGGCCCAAGAAAATGGACTGAAGAAACTGCAGGTAATCAGCCATACGACTGTCGATTTATGCAATCTGCCGGACCTTTTACATTGAGACCAGGAGCACTTAATTATATCACTGTTGGTATGCCTTGGGCAAGAGCCACTTCAGGAGGTCCTTTTGCTTCTGTTACCTTATTAAGAAAAGTTGATGATAAGTGTCAGCGTTTATTCGACAATTGCTTTAAAGTAATTGATGGTCCTGATGCTCATGATTTAACTATTCAGGAACTTAACAAGGAAATTATTCTTTATTTAACAAATAATCCATCCAGTAATAATTACAGAGAACAATATATAGAGGGTGATCCTTCTATTGTGTCTCCAATTGGGATGCATTACGATTCTCTTTATAGGTTTGAAGGATATCAGATTTTTCAAGTGAAAGATATTTCAGTTTCAGCAACTGATATATATGATTCTGATAAAGCTCGTCTTGTTGCACAATGTGATATCGAAAATGACGTGGCAAGACTTATTAATTTCTATTACTCCGAAGACTTAGCTGCTGTTGTTCCACGCGAAGAAGTTAATGGTAGCAATAAAGGAATCGTACATTCATTTAGAATTCTTGATGATCAATTTGCTACCGGAGATAAGAGATTGGTAAATAATAAAAAATATTATTTCCTTGTAATTGCTTATGCATATAATGAATATGAAAAGTATTCTCAAGATCCCGGAAATCAAGTGCCCGGTGTTGCTTCATTAGATGGTCAGCAAAAACCTTATTTGGCAGGTCGTAAGAATATAAAAACCTACACTGCTATACCTCATATTCCGGATCCTGAAGGTCATGGTACATTAATTCAATCTAATTATGGTGATGGACCTGAAATTACCCGTATTGAAGGGCAGGGTAATGGCGGAATGATACTTGAATTGACAAAAGAAAGCCGTAAAGAGGCTTTTGAAAACAATATCTGCATAAATCCTACCTATAAGAGCGGATATGGTCCATTGGATGTAAAAGTAATAGACCCATTGAATGTTAAAGAAGCCAACTATATATTCCGTTTTGACCCTGCAAGTGCTCCGTCTAATGATTTGAGCGAAGCAACATGGATTCTTGAAGAATATGATTTGGATGGAAATTTCGTAAAGAAATATTTGTCAGATAGAAATATTAAAACCAAATTTGAGCAAATATTCATTGACCTTGGCATATCTATTACTATATCTCAGGCATTGGCGCCGGGAAATCAAGATCATCCAACAAATGGATTTTTATACGCTGAGATAGTTTATCAAGATTCAACTCAAAGATGGTTGGGTGGTGTTCCTGATATGGATGGACCTTCTGCTTATAACTGGATTAGATCTGGTACTGCCGATTCAGAAAACAATGATTTTAATGACTTCATGATCAATGGTGTTTATGCAGATGCAGGACAATATTATGAGAAAGTATTGGGTGGAACATGGGCGCCATATAGGCTTACCTCTTATTCGAAAGATAATCCTGCTAATGCTACAGTTGCCGCATTTATATTAAATACTAATAAATTAAGCAACATTGCAAGTATTGACGTAGTATTAACTCCGGATAAGAGCAAATGGTCTCGCTGCCCTGTTTTGGAAATGTGTGAAGATCCTATCTTGTCAGAAGGTGGTGCCAGCAAACATAGTTTACGCAAACATGCATCAGTTGACAAAGATGGAAACTCAGGCACAGCAGAGGCTAATTATGATGGATTTACTACAGGAATGGGATGGTTCCCCGGATATGTTATAAATATTGAAACCGGCGAAAGATTAAATGTTGCTTTCGGTGAGGACAGCTGGTTAATTGGAGAAAATGGTAGAGATATGATGTTTAACCCCACTTCAAAATTTGAATCGCTGAATCAATATTTATTTGGAGGAAAACACTTCTTTTATGTATTTGCGCATATAGGCGATAATGCAAATGACTGTCCTGCTTATGATGAAGGAAAATGGTTGTATGAGAAATATTCTTTAAATACAGCAACGGCTCAGAGACAGATTTATGCAAGTGCTATGTGGTGTGCCATTCCTATGGCAGTTGAAAATGAAAAATGGTTAAGCAATGAAGCTCGTGTCAGAATTAGAGTGTCTAAGCCATATGCTGTTAATTATTCAACTTATGGTAGTACAACACCTCAGAATTCAAATTACCCAATGTATGGTTTCAATACTTCAAAATTGAAAACTATTAAAGATGATCACCCAACTGCTGTATCTGCACTTGACTTAATAAACGTTGTACCAAATCCTTATTATGCTAATTGTTCTTATGAGGAAACCCAGCTCGACAACAGAGTTAAGATAACTAATTTACCTTCTACATGTACGGTAAGTATTTATTCTGTTGATGGTGTATTAATACGCAGATACACACGTGATGATCCAAATTCTACCTATATTGATTGGGATTTGAAAAACTCTGCCAATATTCCAATTTCAGGAGGATTATACTTAATTCACGTAAATGCACCAGGTATTGGTGAACGTACAATTAAATGGTTTGGCTCGTTACGCCCAATCGACTTGAATTCATTCTAATGTTAATTACAAAAGAGAGAAAAAATGAAAAATACAATGAAAAATCTCTTGGCAATAATAATCCTTGTAGCATTGATTTTCCCATGCAATAATTTATTTGCTGGTAATGAGGATCGTGCAGGAGAGGCAGGAGCTAGTGAATTACTTATTATGCCCTTTGCCCGAAGTTCAGGTTGGGGTGTTTCTAATACCTCATCAATACGTGGACTCGAAGGTATGTATCTTAATGTTGCAGGGACGGCTTTTACAAGGTCAACCGAGGTTGTTTTTGCAAGAACAGAATGGTTAAAAGGTTCCGGTATCAGCCTTAACTCTTTTGGATTGACACAAAAAGTCGGTGAGTCCGGAGTTATTGGCCTTGGAGTAATGACAATGGGATTTGGTGATATAATGATAACCACTGTCGATTTACCCGAAGGAGGTATTGGAACTTACAGACCATCTTTTATGAACATTGGAATATCTTATGCAAAATCATTCTCAAATAGTATTTATGGTGGTTTGGTTGTTAAAGTTATTTCCGAAGCTATTTCTGATAACAAAGCACAAGGTGTTGCCATTGATGCGGGAATACAATATCTTACAGGCGATAATGAGAATGTGCATTTTGGAATAGCATTGCGTAACATTGGCCCAACAATGAAGTTTGCCGGAGACGGATTATCTTTTAGAGGTAATGTAAATAACTCTGATGTTGCTTTAACTGTAGAACATAGATCTGTTTCTTTTCAGTTGCCTGCGCTGTTAAATATTGGTGCTGCTTATGATTTTATTATTAATGATGCACACACCATCACTCTGGCGGGAAGTTTTACTTCAATGTCTTTTGGCAAAGATGTTTATGCAGGAGGTTTGCAATACAACTTTAATAATTATTTAATGTTGCGTGGAGGCCTTCAGTATGAAAAAGGATTATTCAATGCTAAAGAACGCACCTCAGCTTATACCGGCCCAACAGCGGGAATTACTATTCAGGTTCCTTTAAATAAGGAAAAAGGCTCAACCTTTTCACTTGATTACTCTTACAGAACATCCAATCCTTTTCAAGGAACCCATTGCATAGGAGCAAGAATAAACCTTTAAAAAGCTTTTAATTAGTATAATTTAAAAAAAATACGTATTTTTGTAAAACAAGAGGACCCTAATCAGGTCTTCTTGTTCTTTTTATACATCCTTTAGAGAAATCATTATGGCAAAGACAACGTATGTTACAAAAGAAGGGCTTGAAAAGCTTAAATCAGAGCTTGAGCAATTAATGAATGTAGAAAGACCCAAAATTTCTAAAATGATTGCGGAAGCCAGAGATAAAGGCGACTTATCTGAAAATGCAGAATATGATGCTGCTAAAGAGGCGCAAGGCATGCTGGAACTAAAGATTTCGCAACTGCAAGAAGTTATTAGTAATAGTCGTATCATAGATGAGTCTAAATTAGACAACTCTAAAGTTAGAATATTGTCAACTGTTACAATTGAAAATAAAAAAACTAAACAAAAAATGACTTATACCCTGGTTCCTGACCAAGAGGCAAACTTAAAAGCAGGTAAATTGTCGGTTAACAGCCCTATAGCTCAGGCACTACTTGGTAAAAAAGTAGGTGAGTCATCGGACGTTAAGGTTCCGGCCGGAATTATCAGTATTAAATTACTTGAAATAAAATAATATGGCCTCGATATTTTCAAAGATAATTGCAAGGAAAATTCCTGCGCATATAGTTGCAGAAAACGATTCCTGCATTGCCTTTCTCGATATTAATCCGCTGAATTACGGACATACCTTGGTGGTTCCGAAAACTGAAGTTGATTATATTTTTGATTTAGACAGTAATCTCTTGTCTGAATTAATGGCTTTTGCACAAAGAGTGGCAAAGGCTATTGATACCGGTAATTGGGGGAAACGTGTTGGAATTGCTGTTATTGGATTGGAAGTGCCGCATGCACATATTCATCTTATTCCAATTAATGGAATTTGTGATATTGATTTTTCAAAAGAAAAGTTAAAGCTGTCCAATGACGAACTAAACAAAATTGCTGAACAAATACGAAGCAACTTTATTTAATTATTTTATTGGGATTTTCGCGTAAATACTCATCCCATGAACTTTTTCTCTTTTTGGAAGAAGATATTACAGAACGTGTTGGAAATTTTTGCAGTGTATAAGAGATTGCTATTGCTGCAGCGTCAGTGGCGTCAGTATTTAGTTTAGAAATATCGTGACTGGTTATGTTTGCAACCATGGCGGCAACCTGCTCCTTTGTGGCTGAGCCTTTTCCGGTTATTGATTGTTTCACGCGTCTTGGTGTAATCTCGACAATTTCTACTTTATGCTGCATTGCCACCGACATTATCACACCTTGAGCTCGACCCAGCTTGAGCATGGATTGAACGTTCTTGCCAAAAAAAGGTTCTTCTATTGCCATTATTTGCGGCTTGTGCAATATGAATAATTCGGAAATAAATTCCACAATACCACGAAGTTTGTCTAAATGGGTTTCGCATTTGGTTAACCGTAAGCTGCCGATATCTTTAATGAAATAATTAATACCATCATACTTCAACAGACAATACCCCATAACATTTGTTCCGGGGTCAATTCCAAGTATTAATTGCTCTTTATCCATATTCAAAAGTAACATAAAATTTATTATTTTGAACTGTCAATTAAGGAATGGTTATTTCCTGACTTCGTCAATGCGACACCCATTTAAGAGGGACTCCAAAAATCAGCTT
>CAZJYL010000026.1:13959-14767 GCA_964550265.1 uncultured Bacteroidaceae bacterium | reverse complement strand
AACTTATCACAGTCCATAGCAAAAGGAAACGACTTGCGGTATTGTACAAGTTCGTTTTTACTAAGTTCTGCAAAAATAATGTCGACTCTGTCATTTTCCTGTTCCGGAATCCATCTGCCGTCGGGTGTAGCCAAAGTGGAGCCTCCCGCATATTGCCAGCCGTTACCATCTTTCCCCAGTCGGTTAACGCCAACAACATAACATTGATTTTCGATGGCACGAGCCAATAACAGTTGCCTCCAGTGAAGACGCCGCGATGCGGGCCAGTTTGCCGTAATCAGTAAAATATCATAACCAAATTCATTGTTGGCAAATGAATTGCGTGCCCATACAGGGAATCTAAGGTCGTAACAAATTAATAATTTTATTTTCCAGCCATTATATTCTACAATAGTATGATTTTTACCTGCTGTGTATTCCCTGTTTTCGTTACCTAAAGAAAATAAATGTCTTTTGTCGTAAGACTGATATGCGCCATCGGGATTAACCCAGAAAAACCGATTGTAATATTTGTTGTCTTCGGCAATAACCAAGCTGCCTGTAACAACACGTCCATAACGCGAAGCCGTTTCCTGCATCCATTCTAATGATTTTCCATCAGTTTTTTCGGCAACCGAAGCAGGATCTGAAACAAATCCGCTTGAAAACATTTCCGGTAAAACAAAAATATCAGCCTTGTCAGAATTTGCCGATATTAAATTGCCAAACATCTTCAAATTACTGTTTGCATCTTTCCAATATATGTCGGGCTGCAGCAATGCAAATCGAATTGTTTCCATTTACTAAAATATTTAATGCGAACTTACAA
>CAZJYL010000026.1:0-13949 GCA_964550265.1 uncultured Bacteroidaceae bacterium | reverse complement strand
AAAAAGCACAGACTTAATTTTAATTAAAAACATTTTTAACTTTGGGAATTATAAATAAAACATTATATGCAAAAACATTATTCAAGTATTATCAGATTAAAACCCGAATATGCCGAAAGATACAAGGCGCTGCACCGCAATACGTTTCCGGGAGTTTTAAAACGAATAGCTTTAAGCAATATTGAAAACTACGGCATTTTTTTGCATGAAGACATTCTGTTTTCCTATTATGATTATGTAGGTAATAACATTACAAAAGACCTTGCCGACATGGCAGATGAAGTTACGCGCGACTGGTGGAGACTGACAGATCCAATGCAGGAGCCTTTTCCCGACAGAAAGGACGGAGAATGGTGGGCTTCATGCAACGATTTGCTTTTTTACGACAATTCGGTGAATAGCAATAAGCAGGAAAACTCAATCAAACGAAAGGCATTCATTTGCAATATAAACACCGACTATGATGACTTAAAAAATATATTTACAACGTCATTCTTGGTAGATAAAGATTTTTATAAACGATTACTCATAACTTATCGGAATGGGCTTATGTTTTTTTATGTTGAATATTGTTCTAATCATACAAAAGAAAACCAAATTGCAAAACAGATAAGCAATGCTTTAAAAAAATGCAACCTGAATACTGAGCTGAAAGAAATGACAGAAGTATTTTATACGGATATTAAAAAAGAAACCGAAACAAAAAAAGTTTTTGTGTCGGGCTGTTTCGACATGCTTCATTCGGGGCATGTAGCTTTTATAAGCGAAGCGTCAAGCTATGGGAATTTATATGTTTGTATAGGTTCCGACAATACCATTTTGCAGCTAAAAGGCCGTTATCCCATTAATACACAAGAAGAACGTCAATATATGATAAAAGCATTGAAAAATGTTTATGATTGCCGTATTAATAAGGGTTCGGGTATTTTAGATTTTTTACAGGAACTCGATGATATAAAACCTGATATTTTTGTTGTTAATGAGGACGGCAATACACCTCAAAAAGCGCAGTTATGCAAAGAAAGAGGCATTGAATACAAAGTGCTTCAGCGTATTCCACACAGCAATCTGCCCCGGCGGTCAACAACGGATTTAAGAAAAGAGTGCACAATTCCTTTCAGAATAGACCTTGCGGGCGGATGGCTGGATCAGCCCTGGGTTTCAAAGTTACATCCGGGACCTGTCATTACAATATCTATTGAACCTACGATTGAATTTAATCATAGGAGTGGGATGTCAACAAGTACGCGCAACAAGGCTATTGAGCTATGGCAAACCGAAATTCCAAGCGGGAACAGAGAGCAACTGGCAAAAATACTTTTCACTTATGAAAATCCTCCGGGGACAGAGTTTGTATCCGGTTCGCAAGATTCTATAGGAATTGTTTTTCCTTTTTTGAACAAATTAAATTATAATGCTGATTATTGGCCGGAAAGTATTGAAACGACAAATGACGAAAAAATTTTACAGTGGATAGAAGATGTTTTGTTTCTTATTCCTTTAGGACCGCGGAAAACCGACTATTATGTTTTAAACAATACCAATATTACGGCTGAAGGTGCAAAACAGCTGTCGGATGCAGCAGAAATGTGCTGGAAAGCCATTCACGACATGGATATTGATGCGTTCGGCAAATATTTTCAAAATTCTTTTAAGGCACAAATATCTATGTTTCCAAACATGGTTGATAATGAGATACTTGAAATAATTGAACAATACTCAAACAAAGCAAAGGGATGGAAATTATCAGGCGCAGGTGGCGGAGGCTATCTTATTTTTGTTTCGGATAAACCAATAGAAGGAGCAGTAAAGATTAAGATAAGGAGAGGCTGAGGTTGCTGAAACTCAAACCTGGCTTAAATTTGCGCTGGCTCATAAATATATTTCCGAAGATACTTTTAATAGCCTTGATAATCAGTATGACCATATTTTATCAATGGTTGTTAAAATGCAAAGCAATGCAAAAAGCTGGCGGATTTAAAGGTTATTTGGTGTTTTTAATAATCGATATTTACTCTTTTACCTTAACAAAACGGTAAATATCACTTTTATCTTCAAAAATGGCACGTATTAAATATAATCCTTCGGAAAGGGAACGCAAATCCATTTTTATACGCAAGGTGCCGGCTTCAACATTTTCAATAATTTCTTTTTTTAATTCTTTTCCTTCTCTGCTTAATACTGAAATATGCACATTTCCTTCGTCGGGCACCGAAATGTCTGCGTAAACGTAATCTGATGCAGGGCTTGGGAAAACCGAAGCAATGAAAAACTCGTTTATAAGCGAATTACATGTTGCGTTGTTTTCGGGTTCAATATCTTGCTGTCCATAAGAATCTAAAGCCGATATATCAAGGCAGACCAAACGTATATTGTCAATATCAGGTTTCAAAAACGATGATATAAAGGTATATTCGCCAAAATCTCCGGGTCCTAATACCCCACTCCATTCCTCACGTACGGGAATACTATTGCCAACTCTGGCATCTAAAGCTATCTTACGAACAACGCGGGTGCCATTATTGAAAAACTGCGCTTTTAAATTTATAAATCCCGAACTATCGTTAACCACAAGATTGGTTAGAACTAAATCAAGTGTTGAAGGTATTACATAAACATTTGCTCTTGCAGTGTCGGTGCAACCATAAGTATTCTCGCTTATAAGATTAATTTCAAAAATATTTTCGCTGTTATATGTATGACTCGGATTTACTAAATCAGAAAATGCGCCATCTCCAAATAACCAGTGATATGAAACAGCACCCTGCGAATGGTTGTAAAACTGAACATCTAAGGGAGGTATTCCGTATTCGGGCTGAAGCGAAAACTGGCTATGCGGTTTTGGATAAACAATAATACCTTTATTAACAGTGGAACTGCAACCAAAATCCGAAACTACGTTTAACACTACATAATAAACTCCCGAATCTTCATAAAAAACACAGGGCGACTGAACGCTGTCAACCATACCATTTCCAAAATTCCATTTCCATGCACTTATATTGCCGCCGATAATATAACTTGTGTCGGTAAAACAAAGCTCACTTCCCTCACATGCCACTCCATTAGTAAAGCCTGCTACAGGATAGGGATAAACCTGAATTACTTTGGTAGCGGAATCAGTACAACCATTTATTGATGTATTTATCAATGTTACGTCGTAATTTCCGTAATTAGAATAAACATGCGACGGTGATTTAATAGTTGAAAACGTATTGTCGCCAAAACTCCATTTGCGGCTAATAATACTTGCCCAAACAGGCATATCGGTGGTTTCAACAAAATTAACCGGCAACCCGGCGCAATTTTCTGTTACTAAAAAATCAACATTGGGCGACAAACGTACATTAACTTCACGAAAAACGGTGTCGGAACAGCCATAAATATCGCTGCTGACTAATTTTACAACATATACTCCCGTGTCTGTAAAGGCATGTGTCGGGTCTTGATTATCGCTGGTGTTTCCATCACCAAAATCCCAGCCCCACGAAAACAAAGCTCCTTCTCCAAGAGAGGTTTGATTATGAAACGAAACCGGCTGTCCGCTACAGGCATTTGCGGGATTAAAATATGCTTTTGGCAGACTGCGAACATGTATCGCTATGGCAGTATCGCCAACACAGCCTGAGTCGGTTGTGACAACCAGCTTTACATTATAATCTCCATTAGAGTCAAAAATAAATTGCGGATTCTGCTCATCCGATACTCCCTGCCCCGCAAAATCCCAATTCCATGCAGCAATACCATCAGGAGCAACTGAATATGAAACATCAGTAAATATAGCTGCATCTCCTTTGCATGGAATATTGGAGTTGAATGCTACGGTAGGTTTAACGCCAATTATATTTACATAAACTGTATCGCGCGCTACACAACCCCTATTATTTGTTGCCGTAAGGCTATATTCCCCGGAGGCATGTACGGTAATCGCTTCAGTTGTATCACCTGTGCTCCACTCATATTGTAATCCCGAGGCCGCTCCCGAAACAAGTTCTATTGTATTGCCAGCACACAATGATAAGTCAGGGCCCAAAGAAGCCTGAACGGCAAAAGAGTCGGCAACAACAACAAAGGTGTCGCGCAAAGAACAATGTGCAGCTGTGCTGTCAGTAATCTCAACCCAATATGTGCCGGGTGCCGTAACATGTAGCAGGCTGTCGGAACTGCCATCACTCCATAAAAACGAATACGCGTTGTTTAAACCTGTGTTAACTTTTAAAGTATCTCCTATACAAAAATTTTTATTTGGTAATGGAGTATATGGATATTGAACATGAATGGTATCGCGACTAGTACGACCAAAAATATCAACAACTTCAACCCAATAGTTACCTGTCTTATTCACCACAATGGAATCCGCTGTGGAGCCGGTGGACCAGAGAACTGATTTATAAATTGAGCCTGCTTTTATTTTAAATGGGCAAAAACTATGATTTATTGTTGTGTCATTGCCAATATTAACCGGAGGAGCGTATTTATCCATTAGGTATGTTTCAACAACTAATCTAGAACTATCATTTAGCTGAACATCATATAGTAATATTTCGATATAAATCCCTGGCCAATACATTGAGTTTAATAAACGGTCGCTACCAATATTGTTTGCCCTTGTATTGCCAGATGTTACAATAGAATAAAGAGTATATTCAGTAGGTTTTTCAAGAAGCAATGGGGATGATAAAATAGAATTTTCAAACACACTACCTGATAAAACGTATGATGATGTATAAGTTGAAAATAATGATAAGCCATTACCACCCGCAAAATCAAAATTTACAGTATGGCCTAAAAGTGGCGCATAATAACCACTTCCTGTAGAGTGTTTTAAAATAACAAAAACTGATCTAATATTTGAAACGTCTGAAAACTGTAAATAATCGTCATTTCCATCAAATTTAATACCTGGAAAAGAATTTAATTGAATAATGCTATTTGTTATTATTGGCCTACGATAAAATGAAGGCTGCACCGCATTATTACTATTACCGCTGCAATCATTCCATGAAACAACAGTATCGCCACTAAGCACCACATTGGAATCGGCGCGGAGCCAGAGTTGAATACCGGGGATTTGATCCGGCCTTACCTGAGCAGTTAGCAAGTGAAAAGTGAAAAGTGAAAGGGTGAAAGATAACAATAAAATTAGTGAAGTTATTAATTTGTTTAATTTATTTGATAGATAAATAAAATACATAATGAATGGCAATTGGAAGGCTTAATGCAAAATTATTAAAATTTTATTTATAAAGAGCTTTTGATAGCGATTATTTTTAAAAAATATAATATAAATAGGAAATATTACATGTAATAAATATTTGGCTGCATTAAAAAAAAGCATTATCAATTTATAATTCTGTGGCTAACAGAAGCAGAAATCATATACTAAGATAAATTTGTAATTTTGCATAATTTAAACGATACAAAGCCTATGGAAAATAATGATTGGACCGGGGTAATTCGACCTCGAAGTTCATTGCTTGATTTAAACCTAAAAGAGTTATGGGCTTACAGAGATTTAATACGCATGTATGTTAAACGCGACATTGTTACCTTTTACAAACAAACCATATTAGGACCGCTTTGGTTCATAATTCAGCCGGTTTTAACCACCATTATGTTTATAATAGTATTTGGCAATTTTGCGGGCATTTCTACCGATGGCATTCCGGGAGCTCTGTTTTATTTTTCAGGCTTATTGATTTGGAATTATTTTGCTGATTGCCTAACACGCAACTCAAAAGTATTTATTGAGAATAAAGACGTTTTTGGAAAAGTATATTTTCCCCGGCTTGTTGCACCAATATCTATTACTATTGCAAATTTGGTTCGTTTTTTTATACAGTTGTTTATTTTTATTGTTATCTGGCTGTGGTTTTGGTTTAGCGGTGCCCATATTTACATAAATGCGTACGCATTGCTATTCCCATTATTGATTATTATGATAGCTGGATTGAGCCTTGGTTTCGGAATTGTTTTTTCATCGCTAACTACCAAGTATCGCGATTTGACTTTCTTGATGCAATTCGGCGTACAATTATGGATGTATATGACTCCGGTTATTTATCCACTGAATTCAATCGAAACAGGTAAGCAGTGGTTTGTTCAGCTAAACCCAATGACATCCATTATCGAAACATTCAAATTTGGCACTATTGGAACAGGTGTTTTTTCCTGGGGCTGGCTTACTTATAGCTTTGGTTTTATGGTAATATTGCTATTTTTGGGAATTATTGTTTTTAACCGCGTTGAAAAAACGTTTATGGATACCGTATAATATACTAATGCTTACGAAATTTATATTCATTTTAGAATTTATATTAGTAAAACAGATTTTAAAATGACGTAATCAACAAGCGTTTTGGCTTTCGGTAACTTTCTTCAAGATTTAACTAATTTAGAGATATTGACAAACCAATATTTTTTGTACTTTTGTAAACATAAAATAAGTATATAAAAGGCATAATGGATGACATTGCCATTAAAATTGAAAACCTTAGTAAGTTATATCGTCTTGGTGTTGTTGGTTCCGGCACACTCTCTCATGATTTAAAACGCTGGTGGACTGTAACCATACGTGGCAAAGCAGACCCTTATCTAAAGATTGGTGAAGTCAATGACCGCAGGACCAAAGCAAATTCCGAATATGTGTGGGCACTCAAAGACATTAATCTTGAAATCAAAAAAGGTGATGTAGTTGGTGTCATTGGGAAAAACGGCGCAGGCAAATCCACACTTCTCAAGATTTTATCTAAAGTAACCCGCCCCACCACCGGCACCATACATTATAAAGGGCGTATAGCCTCTTTGCTAGAAGTAGGAACCGGTTTCCACTTGGAAATGACAGGCCGCGAAAATATCTATATGAATGGTTCCATTATGGGTATGACTCGAACCGAAATCACACGAAAGTTGGATGAGATTATTGACTTTGCAGGTGTAGAACGCTATATAGACACCCCTGTAAAACGCTATTCTTCCGGAATGACTGTGCGTCTTGGCTTTGCCATTGCTGCACATTTAGAGCCGGAGATTTTGGTTGTGGATGAAGTCCTTGCTGTGGGTGATGCCGAATTTCAAAAAAAAGCAATCGGTAAAATGCAAGATGTAAGTAAAGGAGAAGGAAGAACTGTATTATTTGTGAGTCATAATATGGAAGCTGTGTCAGACCTTTGTGAAAAAAGTACATTACTACACAATGGAATGATTTACGCTTTTGGAAAAACAAATGATATCATTGCAGAATACATTGATGGCAATTTTGGTCTTACTTCGCAAGTAGCAAAATTTAATTTGAAAAGCAACATTGTTAACCCTTTAAATATTTATATCCACGATGTTAATTTTAATATTAAAGACAAATTCGACATATCAGAACGAATTGGAATTTCATTTGAGTATGAAATTTTACAAGATGAATGTGCTGTTTTACCTGCATACAAATTTTTCAATAAAAACGGAATAAATATTTTTGACACTCATGAAAACATTGTTGAGAATGACCTTACTAAAAGAAAAGGTGTATATAGATCAACAGTTTGGATTCTAGAAAACTTTTTTAACGAAGGGATTGTTCATGTTGATGCCGCCTTGCTTCAGCCAGATCCATTTTTTGTTTTCTTTCACCAAAAAGAAACATTATCATTCAGCATTTATGAAAACGGCTTTACAGTAACAAAAGGATATTACAAAGGAACTTTTCCTGGAATAATTAGACCGGCTTTAAATTGGCAAACCAAAAAAATACAATATGAGAATTTTAAGTAGAATTTAAAAACAATTTTTGATGGGCATCATAAAACAAAATACAGAGGAATTGAATATAAAATGTCCAATTAATTATGATATCTATCAAGGGATTATTTTTGGCATAAAAACAGATTTGGTAATTGAAATAGAGACAAATAAAGGCGATGGGGCCTTATGTATTGCTGGTTTAGAGGAAATTGTTGGAAAAGGGATTGTTCATACAATAGATATTAATAACAAAGAAGAAACAATTATAAAAGACCATAAATGCATCAAGTGCTTTTTTTATGGGTATGCCAATTATGATTTATCTATAAATAAGAATTTTGAGAAAATAATGATTATTGAAAATGCTTCGCATTATTATATCGATTCGTTAAATTGTTTGAAAAAAATTGGAATTATAATTATAAAAGGCTCTTTTTATATTGTTGAAGATGGAATTATAAACAAATTAAAATTTCGGAAGGCATATAATGGATGGCCTTTAAAAGTCATTAATGAATTCCTTGAAACATCTAATCAGTTCATTAATGACATACAATGGTGTGGTTTTTATAAAAGCATTGCTACATGCAATATTAATGGCTATTTACTAAAAATAAAATAACATTATGATATTTACTGGAGAACGCTATTTGCCAACAAATTTTAATAAAAGCTCATTAGAACATGTTCACAGGTATGCTTTCTCACTGCATTTTACAAAAGACAAAATTGTCGTTGATATAGCTTGTGGAACAGGATATGGTACTTATATGATTTCAGAAAACGCAAAACATGTTACAGGAATTGACATTTCAAAGGAAACTATCGACTATGCAAACAAGCATTACAATAGAAAGAATTTAAAATTTGTCGTTGGTAATATAATAAAAATCCCACTCCCATCAAATAGCGTTGATGTTGTCATAAGCTTTGAAACAATTGAGCATCATGACAAACATCTTGAAATGATTTTAGAAATTAAGAGGGTTCTTAAAAAAGAAGGAATACTAATTATATCTACTCCTGATAAAATCAATTATTCAATTATTCCTAAGTACAATAACAAGTTTCATGTTAAAGAACTGACAACCAAAGATTTTTATCTCTTAATGAGAACTCATTTTGCATATATTAAAGATTTGTATCAAAAAGTTAATTATTGTTCATTAATAACAACATCAGAGAGTTCAAACTTTATAGAATTTGACGGACAGTATAATGAAATTTCTCTAAACAAACAGATGGTTTCACCAATTTATAATATTGCTATTGTTTCAGATTATGAAATTAACGAACCCGTTTTTTCAAGCTCATTTAATGGTGATTTGGTTTTACACAATTTACTGAACGTTGGGAATATTACTTTTTGCCAATTCATTATTGCAAAACTATATAGACTTGGATCTATAGTTAAATCAATATTCAAGAAATATAAATAGAAACAACAAATATAAATTCAACCATTTTGACGCTCTCAATTATTATAGTAAATTATAAGACACCTATCCTTACAAAAAGGTGCGTTGAAAATATTGTCAAATGTATAAATGACAATCTTAAATACGAAATTATCATTATAGATAATCATTCTTTAGACGGGTTAAAACACATTATTGGCGATTACCTTGATAATGTTAAACTGATTGAAACAAATGCAAACATTGGTTTTGGAGCTGCAAATAATATTGGCATTCGAGCATCAACTGGCGATTATATTCTTCTTGTTAATTCCGATGTATTAATAGATAGTGAAACTGTAATCATAAAATGCATTAATAATATTCAAAAAGATGAATTTATTGGGGCTATTGGGTGCAAAATGATTAATACAGACGGCAGTATACAAAATTTTACATCTACCATTGCCCGTTATCGAAAATTATTAGATCAAAACCTTTTGTTCGCGAAAATTTTCCCAGAAAAGCATTTTGAAAAAGAAGCTATCATGGGAGCATTTATGCTGATTCCGTCAAAAGTAATGAAAGCATGTGGTGGTTTTGATTCAGATTTCTTTATGTATTCAGAGGAAATTGATTTATGCAACAGAATAAGAAAACTAGGATATAGAGTTGTTTACATGGATGAAATAAGTATCTTTCATGAAAACGGAGGAAGTACACCAAACAGAGATTGGGCAAATAAACAAAGCAAACTATCATTAGCCTTATTGTTTTATAAAGTGCATGGCTTTTTCGGTCATCTTTTATATCATGTAATTGTGCTAATGAATATGCTAACAAACTCAATTCTAATGTGGTTTCTCAATAAACAATACAGAAAAGATTTTTTCAAAGATTCCGCATTTTATTTTAATGGGTTTTTTAAATATCTTACTATCCCAATTTTATTCAGAAGAAAACCGGGCAAAGGGAAAAGACAATTAATAGCAAAACCATAAAGCGTGAGTTCGATTTTTTAATACTTTTATTGCGAGATTTTCAAATACAGACAATCGATGGAAAAAGTTCTAATAATAGAAATTCAATATTATGGGCTGGGGGATCATTTGTTCCACAGCCATCTGCCTCGTATAGCAAAAGAAACAGGCGCTTATGAAAAAGTATATATTTCTGAGCATTCGTTATTCAGAAATAACGATAACAAACAATTAGTTTGGTCATTAAATCCATTTGTTGATGGTTTTACAATGGAAAAAGGACAAACGTGTGATATTGCAAAAATCGTTGAGCAACTTGATCAAGAGCGTGAGAGTAATTCTAAAACTTGTGTTAATTTATTGGATAAAGTAATGATGAGTTATGGAATTGATGATGGAAAAAGGATGCATGAGCCAGAAATATTTTATACACCAACATTCATCCCTGCTTATAACAAGACAATTTTTGACCCGAATTATTTTTCATATGTTGGAGACATTACTCATCATGATGTCTCGTATTTTATCAGAAAAAATCGAATAATCATTGATTCATTTATGAAGCTGATCAGTCCAAAATCCCTTCATAAATACAGTTCAAGTTGTGAGTATATTTGTACACCAACTTTGCAAGAATTTTGCGATCTAATTTTTTCAAGTAAAAAGTTATATTGTTTAACCTCTGGTACTGCAACATTAGCTGCGGCTTTAAAAAAGCAAGCTTTCGTTTTTTATGGAGAAAATCAATATGTAGCTTTTCAGCACTCAAGCTTACACAAATACATTAAGATTCCTCAATCGCCATATACTAAGATAACAAACGTAATTAAAGCTCCTTACCGGTTTATCCGATATAAAATATTGAATAAAATAAAAACAATATGATTACAATTGGACTACCCGTATTCAATGATAAAACATTTATTGAGCAATCAATAGATAGCATATTATGTCAGACTTATAAATCATTACGTTTGGTTATTTCTGATGATTTCTCTACAGATGGTAGTGACAATATCTGCAAAAACTATGTGAAATCTGATTCAAGAGTTGAATATATCC
The DNA here is from genome assembly GCA_964550265.1 of uncultured Bacteroidaceae bacterium. Lineage (GTDB taxonomy): Bacteria > Bacteroidota > Bacteroidia > Bacteroidales > DTU049 > GWF2-43-63. Next base: position 2,776 of record CAZJYL010000026.1, on the reverse strand, counting down.
GACAGCCTAGCAATATTGGAATTTCGCGTAACATGGAATTTTTGCTTTCGCAAGCTTATACAGAATATTTCATGTGGGCAGGTGATGATGATGTACTGAATGAATACTTTGTTGAAAAAATGATATCCGCTCTTGAAAAGAACCCGGAAGCGATTATAGCTTTTTCGACATTTGCACATATTGATGATTATGGCAACAAAATCTCAGAAAATCTGAATTTTGATTATTCGGAAAGCAACACCCGTAAAAGAGTTCGCAATTTTATTAAGGATGCGCATGACGAGTTTGGTTACGCGATTTTTAGAACCAGGGAAATTCGTGGTGTCCGCTTCCCCGTCTGGCATTGGCCCAATAATAAGTGTGCCTACAACAATATTTATCCCAGCTTATTGTACTATCTTGCCAAAGGAAATTATGTACACGTCTATGATGAACCATTATTTTTTAAGCGTATAAAGTCGTGTGCAAACACGCATCATCATACATCTTTTCAATCAAACGGCATTCTTGAATCTTTTGCATTTTACATCCGCCGTCTCAACCTGATTCACTTCTCCATAAAAATGTTGCGTGTTGCCAAAAGCAGAAGCTTTGCACTTTCATTTTATCCCATGTTGTGGTGGCATTGGTTTTTCATACCATCCTTTCATCAGACGAAAATACTATTCAAGTCTGCCGCACGAAAAGTCATAAACATATTTATTCAAAACAAACGATAGCATGATAAAGGTACTAATATTGGCATATGATTTTCCTCCATATATTTCTGTAGGCGCTCAACGCCCATACTATTGGTACCGGTATTTTAAAGAGTTTGGAATAGATCCTGTCGTTGTAAGTCGTCAATGGAACAATAATTTTACCGGAGCCTATCAATATGTTGCAGGGGGTTATTCGAATGAAGATGTTATTAAAGAAACTGAATACGGGTTACTGTTGAAAGCACCCTATAAACCAAATCTGGCAAACCGCTTATATTTGAAATACGGGGAAAATAAATTTTGGTTTTTGCGAAAATTAATTTCTGGCTTTTATGAAATGTTACAATGGTATATCCCTATCGGGCCAAAAATTGGAATTTATAAAATTGCAAATAAATATTTAAAGGAAAATAAGGTTGATATGATAATTGCAACCGGCGATCCATTTATATTATTTAAATATGCTTCGCAATTATCTAAAAAACATGATATTCCTTGGGTTGCAGATTATAGAGACCCTTGGATACAAAACAATATTTCAGGGCATTTCATCAATAGAGTATTACGAACAATCTATTTACGATATGAAAAAAAATACCTCAAAAATGTATTGCATATTACAGTCGTTTCAGATGCGATTGCAGAATTAATAATCAAAAACATATCAAATAAAAACATATCAGTCATTCCAAATGGATTCGATTCCGAGGTAATTTCGGAGGTAAAAAGTGTTAAACAAAACTCCGAATATTTTACGATAACCTACATTGGGCGACTGTACAAATACTATCCTATCGCCTCTTTCTTATCTGTACTAAATCACTTCATCAAGAGTAACCCTTCCATAAAAATCCATCTCCAATTCATAGGAATTTTCGGCGATTTTAATATTGATTATTTTGAATCAGAATATCCGGAGGTTTTTTCTAACACAACATTTTCACCTTCTCTTAAAATCTCTGAATTGTTTAAGCGTTTATCTGAAAGCAATGTTTTACTATTATTCAATATGTATTCAATAATAGGAACAAAAATCTATGATTACATTGCTATTAATCGTAAAATACTGATGTGTTATTCAAATGATTCAAGTGCTTTCTATTTAAAAAACCGCTATTTTAATATTCAAGACAGCTGTAATATGGACCTTCGTGCGCAGGAAAAACTAATTCTTGAAAAAAACGCTGGTATAATCGTAAATAACAAAGAACATTTACTCGGAGTGTTGACTGAATTATACAAAGAGTTTTCCGAAACCGGGCAGATTGCCTGTAATTCAAAAAACATCAGTGAATACTCAAGAAGGGCACAGACTGAGAAATTGGCGCTTATGATTCGCAAGATTATTGAAAATAACAACATAAGAGAAAATAATTAGTTAGTATGAAAACACTTGTCATCAGTTTAAAGTCATGTCTGGAGCGATATATTTACATTTTAAACCACCTAACACAAATCGGTCTTGATTTTGAAATTGTTGAAGCAATTAACGGCTACAATCTAACGATTAAAGAAAAAGAAGAGTTATGTGATATTGATATTATAGGAAAGAACACAAAATGGCTTTCGGATGGTATAATAGGTTGTTCGTTGTCGCATCGAAAAGCTTTATTAAGAATACTTGAGCTAGATTTACCTTATGTGTTAATTCTTGAAGACGATGTTATATTGCCAAATAATTTCAAAGAAACACTAATACATTTAGAAAAAATAATACAAGCTGACGAGGTAATAACATTGTTTTCCGGGGCCCATCAAAAGTCGGCATTAAGTACTGTAAACAGCATTAATACTCCCTATGGCGGATTGTATTTTCCGATGGACATAAACAAAACACTTTCAACTGCAGCATATATTATAGGCAAAGATGCTGCAAAAAAACTTTCGGATGCAGTTTTACCGGTAAGGGCTTCGCCTGACAGCTGGGGAATATATTATTCATTAAATGCTTTTTCTTCGTACAGGGTTTTATTTCCTTTTATTGTAGGAAATAAAGCATTTAAGTCAACCGTTGCATATATACATCCTAAATCATTTATGGGTAGAATAACACATTTTATTAATAAATACAGAAT
>CAZJYL010000025.1:0-15454 GCA_964550265.1 uncultured Bacteroidaceae bacterium | reverse complement strand
ATTTTTCGGAGAAAACGAACACACACCAGCCACAGACGGAAATAACTCGCTGCAAAGAATAAATGATTAAATTATTCAGCTCAAACAGATTTCCGCCATTTGGCCGCCTTCGGCTCCCGGCGCTGCCTGTCCGTTTTCTTTTATCCGCAAAATTCTATGCGACATCCCGAGGAGGAGTGTGTTTGGGTAAGTTTAGTTTTAGAGCAGCATTGCGGCGGGGTTTACTTTTTTTCTATGGTGGGAGTAAGGTGAGCATTGTTGCATTTCTTTTGAATTTGGCGTAAATGCACGATCTCCGGCAAATTGAAATATTTTTTATCGGACAATAGTGATAATAAAATAATTAATTTAAACTTGATTTAAGCATATAACATGCTTATTCCCTATAAGTTTGTCTCTTCGGGCTATTGCTCTAATATAAACCACTCACATATTTAACAACAAATTAACAAAAAATTAATATAAGAAATAATGCGTTTGGTGTAGAAATAAGCTACATTTGTATATAAAATTATTATTATGAGAACAAAAACTTTACTTATTGTGCTTTTTATTCTTCCATTTTTATCAAATGGGCAAGAATTTTTTAAAATCCCGGTACAACTAGGTTCATATTCAAAATATGTAAATAAATCCTGGGGCCAGGTTCAGGTCTTGGATTCAACCTATTACTACAATTATGATTCAGGTGATTGGAAAGAGGCATGGAAAAAATGCATCACGTCTCGTCATTGGGGAACTCAGGGGTTGCCTAATGAAGAAGTCAATTATAATTTTGACGATGATTTAAATTCTTTTGTACCTGTTATTTATGAGCGGACCACTTTTCAGAATGACAGCTCATTGATACCAAAAGAATATTTTTCCAAACCATTTAATTCAAATATAAATGATTGGGATAATGATACGTCATATTATTTCCATTTTACGGGTTATTATAGTAAACAATTTGATGAAGAAATTTTCAGAGATAAATACATGTATAAATCGTATGATTATTCTACAAATAATTACACATATGGTGGAAAAACTATAATAACTTTAAAAGATGACACTTTGTATTCGCAATTTGAAAATTTTGATTTTAATCCTGCTACCAATAAATGGAAAAAATATTCAAAAATTTTGTTTGAGTATAATTCTGCTAATTATAAGCAAAAAATGTCAACAATGCTTTGGGATGAGCCATCGCAAACTTATGTAAATTCCGATCAGGAATTTTATATTTTTAATAATGGTAATCAAATACAGCGTGTAGAACAAGATTGGAACGGTTCATATTGGGAAAACACTTATAAATATGTTTTTGAGTACGGCACAAATCATGAATTAATTTCCAGTATTGAATATGAATGGGATGATTTGTCTTCTGCATGGGTTCCTTACGAAAAATTTACATATTCTTATGTGGCCGGTTTAATGACAGCTAGCATAAGACAGCTATGGGATGATGTTTCGAGTACTTGGGAAAATAGTTCTAGAATAACATATTCATATAATTCTTCTTCGCTTGTAACAACCGAGTTGCAAGAAACATGGACCAGTGGCACTTGGCGGAATTATTATCGTAATAGCTACACTTATAATTCAAACAATAAATTAACCAGCTTTATAATTGAATATTGGGATAATGTCTCATCTGCTTGGATAGGAAGTTCGAAATACACATATGCCTACGATGGAAATGGCAATAATACGTTGTATTTGTATCAAAATTGGGATTATATGAATTCTTTGTGGAAAAACAGCCATAAAACCGAATATACTTATGACTCAAATAATAATAACACATTAGAAATTGGCTATAATTGGAATAATGGGTTGACTGTTTGGGAAGAAGACATGAAATATGTTAATTATTACTCGGCATTTGATGCAACTTCCATAAACGATATATTCTGTAGTAATTTGGGAATATTTCCAAATCCAACTAATGGAATAATAAACATAGATAACCCAGGTGATTATGCGGGCATAACAATTACCGATGCAACAGGCAAAGTTATTCTTGAACAAGAAAACTTTATGCCTCAGATTGATTTACGGAAGTATGGTACTGGTTTATATATTATTTCCATGAAAACCCATTATGGAATTACCAAAACAGGAAAAGTCATAGTTCAATGAATTTAACACTTTAAAAATCGATATTATGAAAATCAGAATATTAATACTTGCTGTTTTATTTTATCCGTTTATTATACAAGGACAAAATGAAACTCTTCTGCCGGCAAAACCATGCTCATATTCAAAATATGTAAATAAAACCAGAGGACAGGTTCAGGTCTTGGATTCAACCTATTACTACAATTATGATTCAGGTGATTGGAAAGAGGCATGGAAAAAATGCATCACGTCTCGTCATTGGGGAACTCAGGGGTTGCCTAATGAAGAAGTCAATTATAATTTTGACGATGATTTAAATTCTTTTGTACCTGTTATTTATGAGCGGACCACTTTTCAGAATGACAGCTCATTGATACCAAAAGAATATTTTTCCAAACCATTTAATTCAAATATAAATGATTGGGATAATGATACGTCATATTATTTCCATTTTACGGGTTATTATAGTAAACAATTTGATGAAGAAATTTTCAGAGATAAATACATGTATAAATCGTATGATTATTCTACAAATAATTACACATATGGTGGAAAAACTATAATAACTTTAAAAGATGACACTTTGTATTCGCAATTTGAAAATTTTGATTTTAATCCTGCTACCAATAAATGGAAAAAATATTCAAAAATTTTGTTTGAGTATAATTCTGCTAATTATAAGCAAAAAATGTCAACAATGCTTTGGGATGAGCCATCGCAAACTTATGTAAATTCCGATCAGGAATTTTATATTTTTAATAATGGTAATCAAATACAGCGTGTAGAACAAGATTGGAACGGTTCATATTGGGAAAACACTTATAAATATGTTTTTGAGTACGGCACAAATCATGAATTAATTTCCAGTATTGAATATGAATGGGATGATTTGTCTTCTGCATGGGTTCCTTACGAAAAATTTACATATTCTTATGTGGCCGGTTTAATGACAGCTAGCATAAGACAGCTATGGGATGATGTTTCGAGTACTTGGGAAAATAGTTCTAGAATAACATATTCATATAATTCTTCTTCGCTTGTAACAACCGAGTTGCAAGAAACATGGACCAGTGGCACTTGGCGGAATTATTATCGTAATAGCTACACTTATAATTCAAACAATAAATTAACCAGCTTTATAATTGAATATTGGGATAATGTCTCATCTGCTTGGATAGGAAGTTCGAAATACACATATGCCTACGATGGAAATGGCAATAATACGTTGTATTTGTATCAAAATTGGGATTATATGAATTCTTTGTGGAAAAACAGCCATAAAACCGAATATACTTATGACTCAAATAATAATAACACATTAGAAATTGGCTATAATTGGAATAATGGGTTGACTGTTTGGGAAGAAGACATGAAATATGTTAATTATTACTCGGCATTTGATGCAACTTCCATAAACGATATATTCTGTAGTAATTTGGGAATATTTCCAAATCCAACTAATGGAATAATAAACATAGATAACCCAGGTGATTATGCGGGCATAACAATTACCGATGCAACAGGCAAAGTTATTCTTGAACAAGAAAACTTTATGCCTCAAATTGATTTACGGAAGTATGGTACAGGTTTATATGTTATTTCCATGAAAACCCATTATGGAATTACTAAAACCGGAAAAGTAATTGTGCAATAAATAACTTTATTTTCTATTCTTAAAGAAGGAAGATTAAAATAGTATTCCATTTTGTTCAGCAAGACAAAATGGAATACTATTTTATTGTTTTTAATAATATGATATTGTAGATCTACAAAACCAAAAATAAGGATTATAATAATGATATAATAAGCATAAATAATCCGCCTGACATAAGAATTGTTACAGGAATTGTAATAATCCACGTTAAAAGAATATTATAAATCGTTTTCATTTGTAAGTTCTTCCACCCGCCTTCATACACCATCGATCCCGCCACACCCGATGAAAGCACGTGAGTGGTACTAACCGGAAGTCCTATTGTAGATGATGACATTATCGTTGCCGTTGCAACAATTTGTGCACTTGCTCCTTGTGCATAGCTCATCTGTGTTTTGCCTATCTTTTCGCCAAGTGTTGTTACAATACGTTTCCATCCTATCATTGTTCCAAGCCCTAATGAAAACGATACCATAAGAATAACCCACCATGGAGCATACTCGGTATAGGTATCTAATTCTTTAATATTTGTCCTCAAAATTTTAATATCCTTATTATTTAAAGCTAATGCTTTGTTTTGTACAACAGAAGAGCTATTCAAAAAATCATTTGTTGTTTTCTTTATTGTAAGAATGTCTTTTCTGGCTTTCAAACGATCAAAGTGCTCAGCATCACTCGGGTTTTGTGCAATTAATAAATCATTTTTAAGCTCCGAAATTGAAGATATCAAAGTTTTATAGTTTTTTATATCAGTCGAATAAATAAGAGACGTATCTGTCCTATTTATATAATACTCTATATGATTGATATTACCTATCATATTCGATGGATTTTTTGTGGTATCAAGTGCAAAATACGAAGGCAACAAGCTAATTAAAATAATCATTATTAACCCCACACCTTTTTGACCATCATTTGATCCATGTGAATAACTTACAGTTGTACAAGTACTTATCAACATAAGTCTTACCCAAAATGGGGGTTTTTTTTCAGGATTTGTTTCTTTGAAAAATTTCTTTTTATGAATAATTTTTTTGAAAACATGCATTAATAAAATTGTAAGCCCAAATCCTATTACCGGAGAAATCAGCAATGCTGCAAGGGCATCAAAAACCTTATTATAATTTAATGCTATCGAATTTGAATCCGAAATAAACAAATAAGCTATGCCAACGCCAAAAATGCTTCCAATAAGTGTGTGCGAGCTTGAACAAGGAATACCAAAATACCATGTACCAAGATTCCAAATAATAGCTGTTAGAATTAACGAGCTTATCATTGCCATATTATGATTTATGTTTTGATCTATTAATATTTCAAGAGGCAGTAAATTAATAATTCCAATTGCCACTGCAATTCCGCCAAAATAGACTCCTAAAAAATTGAATACTCCCGACCAAATAACAGCTAACTTTGGTTTCATCGAGCGCGTGTATATTACAGTTGCAACAGCATTTGCGGTATCGTGAAAGCCATTTATAAATTCAAATACCATAGCTGCTAAAATGCAGCTAAATAAAAGAATAGTTGTACCAATATCCAATCCAAACATAATATTGTTTTTTACAAAATTATGAAAAAACAAAACAAGTTTGAATTATACACAAATGTTTAAAAATTTGATAACAATTTGTTAATATAGTAATTTGCGTTATCCTATTAAATAACGGAATAGCAAAAACATGCTTCCGGACATTGTTACCGTTACAGGAATGGTAATAATCCAGCAAAGGGCAATGTTTTTTATGGTTTTAACTTGTAGGTTTTTAATGCCACCTGTATAAACCATAGAGCCTGCAATTCCTGAAGATAATACATGGGTGGTACTTACAGGCATTCCAATAACGGATGACGACATAATAGTGGCTGTTGCAACAATTTGGGCACTTCCGCCCTGAGCATAGCTCATGGGGTTTTTGCCTATTTTTTCTCCAAGTGTAGTTGCAATGCGTTTCCACCCCACCATTGAACCAAGACCAATAGCAATAGACACCATAAGGATGACCCACCATGGAGCATACTCGGTATAGGCATCCATTTCTCTTAAATCGCTTTTAAGCCCTTTAAGTTCTTTGCCGTCCAAAACCAAGGCGTTATTTTTTACTACAGATGTGCTTTTTAAAAATTCATTAACACGTTTTTTTATAACTAAAATTTCCCGACGAATTTTGAATTTGTCTAAAGCATTTGTTGCATCAGGGTTTTGTAAAACAATTAAATCCGATTTTAAATTAATTATGTTTTCTTTCAAATCAGCATATCCTGCTAAATCTATTGCATTAATTTTTGTTGTATCCGTTTTGTTAATGTAGCATTCAATATGATTAACATTGCCAATCATATTGGCAGGATTTTTCGATGAGTCTATTGCAAAATGATTCGGAAGAATTCCGATAAGTATTATCATAATTAGTCCAACGCCTTTTTGACCATCGTTAGAACCATGAGAATAGCTAACGGTTGTACAAGTGGCCACCAGCATGAGCCTAATCATAAAAGGAGGCTTTTTTTCGGGATCTACCTATTTAAAGAATTTCTTTTTCTTAACGGTTTTTCTGAAAATATGCATTACCACATAAGTTAAACCAAAGCCAATAATTGGTGAAATTAATAATGCTAAAAGGCATTCAATTACTTTTGTCCAATTAAGTGCAACGCCATCGGAGCCGGATAGAAACATAAAGGCTACCCCAACTCCAAAAATACTTCCTATCAATGTGTGCGAGCTGGAGTTGGGGATGCCAAAATACCAGGTTGTAAGATTCCAGATAATAGCGGTTAGTATCAAGGCGCTAATCATTGCGACATTATGATATACATCCTGATCTAAAAGTACTTCAAACGGCAATAAATTTATTATGACAATTGCTACAGCAATACCTCCAAAATAAACGCCAAGAAAATTCATTATGCCGGCCAGTATCACAGCAGCTCTGGGTTTAAGCGATCTGGTGTATATAACAGTTGCTACGGCATTAGCTGTGTCATTAAACCCATTAATAAATTCAAATGCTATTGCGGCTAATATGCATCCGAATAAAATAAAAGTCATTGTTATGTCTAGGCCAAACATAATTTATACTTGATTTTTTAAAACATTAATATATCAATCAATTTAGCAATAGCCATAATTTTTGCTTAACCTAAATATTAATATGACTTTTTGCAGACTCAAAGATAATGCAATAAATATTTTTAAAATAAAAAATTACATTCCCTTAAGATTGGCTTTTCGAACACTGTCTTTTTGCTCGTTTGTTAAATTGAAATTATATTTTAAAACAGCGCTTTCCCAATCACCATACATGGGATTTGGTAAAACAATAAAACGTTTGCCAAATTGAGATTTGTTTTTATCGGTTTCTTCAAAACGATTAGCTGCTGTTTTATTTTCAAAAACACCGCTAAAATCATTCATATTATCTCCTATTAGCATTATTATCTCATGAGTGGAAGAAACTTTATCTCTGCGTTCGTTTTTGCTGCTTGTTTTATCGCGAAGCAATAAATGTTCATCGTCAATCATAGGGAATCCCAGACTGCGCATATTTTTAATTGTTGCGTCTTTTTCAGATAACTTTCGGTTACTGATGTAAAAAACATCAACATTTTTAGAAACCGCATATTTCATAAATTCTACTGCTCCGGGTAATGCTGTAGCTGAAGCTTGTTCAATCCATTCACCCCAGCGTTCGGGATAACCAAAATTGCCAAGTACGTTTTGAGCTTCGTATGGGCTATTATCAACCATGGTTTCATCAATATCAACTACTACAGCAAGCCTTTTTGTTCCTTTATACGATTCTGTAATCTGGTCGAGCGAAATGCGTGCAGTGTTGAATGCCTGATAGCATAATGCCCGCATCTCGGCAGAAGTTTGATACCATAATACTGCCAAAAGCATATAGTCGTAATCAAAATTGTTGACGTAAACCGTGTCGTGCACAACAACTGTTTTTTCAACAATCCTTTCTGTCTGGCATGCAGAAAAAGACAGAAGCGCAATTAAAATTACAATTAATAAATTTTTCATGCTTTTTTGTTTTGAGTAAAAGAGCCGGACAAAGCCGGCCCTTTTAAATTTAATTAAATCTATTCTGCAAGTTTTTTATACTTGTTATAACGCCATTTTGCATTGTCTTCGCACGCGGCAAACAACTCTTTCGCTTCATCGGGGAAGGCCTGAACAAGAGAAGTAAAGCGTACCTCACTCATTAAAAATTCTTGGAATTTGCTCCAATCAGGCTCTTTGGAATCAAGTATGAAAGGATTTTTGCCTTCAGTTTCTAATTGCGGATTATAACGATAGTTGTGCCAATAACCTGATTCTACTGCAAATTTGCCTTGTGCCTGAGTTTTGCCCATGCCTTCGCGTAAGCCATGATTGATACATGGTGAATAGGCAATAATAAGCGATGGTCCCGGATATGCTTCGGCTTCGCGAATAGCCTTTAGATATTGACTTTGATCCGAACCCATAGAAACCTGAGCAACATATACGTAGCCATAGGACATAGCCATCATACCTAAATCTTTTTTACGTGTCTTTTTACCTGATGCGGCAAATTTTGCTACTGCACCTGTAGGCGACGACTTTGATGCCTGACCACCGGTATTGGAATAAACCTCGGTATCAAGAACCAGTATATTTACATCTTCGCCACTAGCAAGAACATGGTCGAGGCCACCATAACCTATATCATAAGCCCAACCGTCACCGCCAAATATCCAGATTGATTTTTTAACAAGATATTGTTTTTTCTCAATTATTTCTTTAGCTAAATCGGAATTGTCTTTTTCTGCAATTGCAATTAATTTTGCGGAAGCAACTTCTGAAGCTTCGGCATTATTCATGGAGTTTATCCATTCTTCGCAGGCAGCTTTTAAATCTCCGCTAAGACCGACTTGAATAGCGTCTTTCATTTTTAAAGCAAGATATTCGCGCATTTTGCGAACTCCCGTTGCTATTCCGAAACCATACTCGGCATTATCTTCGAATAATGAATTTGCCCAGGCAACACCTTTACCGCTTTTGTTATTAATGGTATATGGTGTTGAAGGAGCTGAACCCCCATAAATAGACGAACAACCGGTAGCATTAGCAACAATCATTCTTTCGCCATAAAGTTGGGTAATGGCTTTTATATACGGTGTTTCGCCACAACCGGCACAAGCTCCCGAAAATTCGAATAAAGGTTGCGCAAATTGACTGTTTTTAACAGATTTACTTTTTTCGAGAACAGTGTCTTTGTAGCCAACTTTCTCATCCATGTAAACCCAGCGTTCTTTTTCGGAAAGTTGAGTTTCTAATGGCTTCATAACCAACGCTTTTATTTTGGCAGGACAAACATCAGCACAATTACCGCATCCTGTACAATCCATTGGGCTGACCTGAATACGGAAGTTGTATTCTTTGGTTGCTGCAAGCCCTTTTAATGTTGCAGTTCCGGCAGGAGCCGCTGCAACTTCGGCGTCGGTTAAAAGGAATGGTCTTATGGCAGCATGAGGACAAACATAAGCACACTGATTACACTGGATACAATTTTCTGATTGCCATTCGGGAACAGTTACGGCAATACCGCGTTTTTCGTATTTGGTTGTGCCTGACGGGAAAGTTCCGTCTTCTCGTCCAACAAATGTTGAAACTTTTAAATCATCTCCACTTTGACGATTTATGACATCGGCCACATTACGTATGAATTCCGGGCTTGTTTCATTATCGGTAGAGGATTTCACCTCTAAATTTTTCCATTCGGCAGGAACAGCCACTTGTGTAACCTCTCCTCCGCGATCTACGGCAGCATAGTTCATCTTAACAACTTCGTCTCCTTTACGCCCAAAAGACTTGTCGATGAACTTTTTCATTTCTTTTACTGCCAGTTCATAAGGGATAACTTCTGATATTTTGAAAAATGCAGCCTGCATAATGGTATTGGTACGATTACCCAAGCCGATTTCATCAGCTATTTTCGTTGCGTTAATGATGTAAAATTTAATATCATTATCTGCCAAATACTTCTTAATGTCATTAGGCAAATGATTTTTGGTTTCTTCTTCGTCCCAAATAGAGTTGAGCAGGAAGGTGCCACCTTTTTTCAATCCCTTAAGCATATTGTAGCGTCCAAGATATGCAGGAACATGACAAGCAACAAAATCAGGAGTGTTTACCAAATAAGGCGAACGAATTGGAACATCGCCAAAACGTAGGTGTGAAGCAGTAAATCCACCCGATTTTTTCGAGTCGTATGCAAAATAACCCTGGCAATATTTATCGGTGGTTTCGCCAATAATTTTAATGGAGTTCTTATTTGCGCCTACAGTACCATCAGAACCAAGACCATAGAATTTTGCCTGAAAAATACTCGGGTCCGAAATATTAATTTCGGCTATTTGCGGTAGTGATTTAAATGTAACATCATCAACAATACCAATGGTAAAGCCGTTTTTAGGCTCACTGTTTTTAAGATTGTCATAAACGGCAATAATTTGTGCAGGAGTTGTGTCTTTTGATGAAAGACCATATCGTCCGCCAACAATTAAAGGAGCATTGGCTTTGTTATAAAATACATTTTTAATGTCAAGATACAATGGTTCGCCTTCGCTGCCGGGTTCTTTGGTGCGATCGAGTACAGCTATGCGCTTAACCGATTTTGGAAATACTTTTAAGAAGTACTTTTCGCTGAACGGACGATAAAGATGACAAGTAATAAGGCCAACTTTTTCACCTTTGCTGTTTAAATAATCAATTGTTTCGCGAATGGTTTCGGTTACAGACCCCATTGCTACAATAATGTTTTCGGCATCAGCTGCTCCATAATATGTGAATGGGTGATATTCGCGACCGGTGAGTTTGTTTAACTCAACCATGTATTCTTCAACAATGTCGGCAACTTTGTCGTAAAAAGGATTGGCTGCTTCGCGTGATTGAAAATAAATGTCGGGATTTTGCGCTGTACCACGGGTAACAGGATGCTCAGGATTTAAAGCTGAATAACGAAAACTCTTAAGAGCGTCCTGATCTATTAAAGATTTTAAATCTTCACCTTCCAAATACTCAACTTTTTGAATCTCATGAGATGTGCGGAATCCGTCAAAGAAATGTAAAAAAGGAACTCGTGAACGAATTGCAGCCAAATGAGCAACCGGAGCGATATCCATAATTTCCTGGACAGAACCTGTAGCCAGCATGGCAAAGCCAGTCATTCTGGTGCTCATAACGTCACTGTGGTCTCCAAAAATTGATAAAGCCTGGGCAGCAACCGAACGCGCCGATACATGAAAAACGCCCGGGAGTAATTCGCCCGAAATTTTATACATGTTTGGGATCATCAGAAGTAATCCCTGTGATGCTGTGTATGTTGAAGTTAATACTCCACTTTGAAGCGAGCCGTGAACTGCACCTGCAGCGCCTGCCTCACTCTGCATTTCAACCACCTTTACGGTGTCGCCAAAAATATTTTTTCGCCCGTTTGCCGACCACTCATCTACGTACTCGGCCATGGTACTTGACGGAGTAATGGGATAAATGGCTGATACTTCGCTGAACATATAAGACACATGTGCCGCAGCGTAGTTACCGTCGCATGTAATGAATTTTTTGTTTTTCATATTTATCTTATTTCTGTGTTTTTTACTATTTAAGAGCAGCGAAATTAAGAATTATTTATGTCTTTTTTAGCTTTTTTAAACGCATTTTGTCAAAAACAAAAATTATAATAAATATGCCACCGATTTATTTATGTATTAATAAATTGCATTTTGGTATAACTTTTTTTCGCTTTCGCAAAATAAAATTCAAACAGCTGTTTGAACAATTTATTTGCAATATAAAATATCAAATAAAAACCTGATTTTTTATACGGGATTTATTTTAATTATAGATATTCTTTTTGTGATTGCTAAAGTTAAATGACAGTAATTTAAATTCAATTTATTTTTGTTAAATCTGCTAAACTTTTAATAATTTTTGGTTGTTAACTTATTGATATTATCGTTTTTAATATTTAATATCAAATTGCAGATAACTAAAACTGAATTTTCAACTGTTCATTCAGCCGGAAACTCAGCCGGTGATAAGGCGTGATTCCGTGTTTTGCAATGGCTTTTTTGTGTGCCTCAGACGGATAACCTTTGTTTTTATCCCACAAATACAAGGGATATTTCTTGTGTAGCTTTAGCATGTATTCGTCGCGATATGTTTTTGCAAGAATACTTGCCGCGGCAATGCTCATATATTTGCCATCACCTTTTACAATGGTTGAATGAGGTATGTTTTTGAATGACTTGAATTTGTTTCCGTCAATAATTATAAATTCCGGCTCTTGCTCAAGTTTTTCCAAAGCCTTGTGCATGGCTTTTATTGATGCGTTAAGTATGTTTATTTTGTCTATTTCACTATTGTTTACAAATGCAACTGCCCAAAACATTGCCTGCTCTTCGATAACTTGTCTTAATAACATTCTTTTACTTTCGTTAAGTTTTTTGGAGTCGTCAAGCAAAGGATGAAAAAAGTCGTTTGGCAAAATTACGGCGGCGGCTACAACAGGTCCTGCCAGACAACCGCGCCCTGCTTCGTCGCAACCTGCTTCTAATTTTAAATTAGAGTATGAACTCAATAATTTTACCATCAGTTTATTTGATAATTTATAAGAAAATTAAATAAAACCGGAATCACAAGGGGCATTAACAATAAAATGAAAAAATAAAATCTCTTTCTTGTGTTGTAAATTAACCGCAACCAATATAAGATAGTAGCAAGCCCATATAACGAAAACAAAATATAAATGTTGAATACGGATGTTATTATTGCAGGAGCAAGCGTGATTAATGAAAATAATATTATGGTGTAATTTCTTCTGATTGATATTTTAGATTCGCTCATGCGTGAATGTGCTATTAAAGCCAAAAGAAATAAAATGGCAAGACTTACGGTAAAATTAAGCGGAAAAGAAAACTTAAACATTTCTTCCTCTAAAACCAATGCATCTAAATTTACAAATATAATATTGAGTTTATCTGTCATAAAATACCAAAACAACAAATACAGAAAAGGCAACAAAAAGCCAGTGGTCCAAACAACAACACGCCTGAAGCTAATTTCATGTGAAACAATCATTGCAATAATTCCAACAAAGAAAAACAAAACGGCAAATGCACCATTAAGCATTATAATTCCACTCAAGATGGCGGCAGTAAAGGTTTTGCGCAATATATGGGTGGAGCTTTCTGTTGGCATTAATTGAAATAAAATAAATAAAAAAACTGTCCAGTATATTGATACAACCAATCCGAAACTCCAATCAATAATGGAAAAATGAACAAGTAAATGTGTTAAAAACAAAAAATAGTTTTTTCCAGGCATATCCAGTTTTTTAACTGAAATGAGCCATAAAAGCACTGTTGAGCCAATAATAAAAAGAAGTCTGATAGCAACAATACATGCAAAATCTAATTCAAGCGTAGTACTTATTATGCCGGCAAGCCACGGGTGAAGGTTTATTACTGTGCTTGGATTGCTGCTTCGAATAAAAAAAATAATGGCAACAAAGCAAAATAAACCAAAAATATATTTCAGTTGTGAATTTAAAACTCGTTCTGCGTTAAATGCTTTCATATTGCATTAAATCTAACCCAATGTCATTGCGGTTTGTTTTGCCTTCAAATTGCACTTTTCCTGCTAATATATATGCTTCGTTACGAGCTTCATTAATTGTTTCCCCTGTGCCAACAACGGCCAAAACACGTCCTCCTGAACTTACTGTTTTGTTGTCGGCAATTGCTGTTCCGGCATGAAAAATAAGATGCTCGCCTTCGGGCAGCGTAATGGTTTTTCCCTTTTCATATTTTTCCGGATATCCTTTTGATGCTAATACAACTGATAGTGCTGTAATTGGTTTTGTTTCGGCAACATGGGTTTTAATATTCTTAGCGGCAGTTGCTTTCAGCATGTCTGCAAATGAACCGTCAATTCTGGGCATTACAACCTGAGTTTCGGGGTCACCCATACGTACATTATATTCAATTACGTATGGATTTCCGTCCACATTCATCAATCCAAAGAAGATAAAACCGCAATAATCAATGTTGTCTTTTTGCAGACCGCTAATGGTAGGCTCTATTATGCGGTTTATTACCTTATTCATAAATAATGCATCGGCAAACGGAACAGGCGATACCGTGCCCATGCCTCCTGTATTTGGTCCTGTGTTTCCGTCGCCAATTCTTTTGTAGTCTTTAGCGCCCGGAAGCAATATGTAGTTTTTTCCGTCGGTAAGCACAAATACCGACATTTCAATTCCTTCTAGAAATTGCTCAATTACAAGCGTTTTTCCGGCATCGCCAAAAATATTATTGTCAAATACCGATGAAATATGATTTATGGCTTCATCAACATCATTAATGATAACCACACCTTTGCCCGCAGCCAAACCGTCGGCTTTTATTACGTATGGTCCCTTATGCGATTTAATGTATTCCTGTGCCTCATGTTTTTGGTTAAATGAAAACGTGGAGTACTCAGCGGTTGGAATGGAATGACGTTCCATAAAACGCTTGGCAAAATCTTTACTCCCTTCCAGCATTGCCCCTTTTGCCGAAGGACCTATAATCATTAGGTTTTTTAAATTTCCATCTTTTTTTAGAACATCTGCAAAACCATTTACCAATGGTTCCTCCGGTCCTACTACCACCATGTCTATTGATAAAGAAATAATGTATTCTTTGATTTTTTCAAAATCATTATACGAACATGGCAAATTTGTACCACATGTTGAAGTGCCGGCATTGCCGGGAGCAATAAAAATATTTTCTTTCCCTATATCTTGAGCCAAACGCCATGCAAGTGCATGTTCGCGCCCACCCGATCCGGTTATGAGAATTTTCATGTTATCAACTTTGTGGCAAAGGTAATGAATAATGAAAAAAGATGCGAAAAGTTGATTTAATAATCCTTTTTCTTTGTGGTCAGATGCTTAGAACTTTAATCTCCCATGTTGAATTTTACAATCAGATGAAAGAAAAAAGTTTCATCATCTATGATGGTAAAAGCAAAATCAAGAGGCATTCCTGCTTTTCTGCGAATTTCGAGCAAACCTAAACCGTTGCTTTCGCTTGTTGCATTTTCATTTTTAACTATTTCGGCATTAGACTGTCGAATATTGTCGCGCATACTTCCACCCGATTTTCTGTTTACTTCGCGTATGCGTTTTTCTATAATGGCTCTTCGTGCTATGCTGACCGCATTGCCACAGTCAATTTTAAACCCCTGTCTTGTGCGCGTAGCCAAAAAAACAGCAGGATATAACGGATATTCATTGTGCGTGTATATGTTCTGCAAAATTTCGCTGGCTGCAATAAGAATTCTTTTTCTTATTCTGTTTTCATGCTCCCCGAAAAGAGCCTCCATATTATCTATTATCCTGTCTGATTTCTTTTCGGAAATAGTTCCCTTAAACTGAGTTAATACCTCAGAAGAACCAATGTTTTCTTTAACAAAATCATCAATGTTAAATTTTGAGCCGGGCTTCATATTTTTACATTATTGTGGATAATAATAATAATTTAACAATCTATTTAGGAGTTTGTTCAAACGATTTTCCCCAAAGATATAGTATTTTTTTTATATGCGGACGAAAAGTTTTTTAAACAAATTATTAGCATATTGTTTTGCTTTTATTCAATTATTTAGAACTAAAA
>CAZJYL010000024.1:0-15686 GCA_964550265.1 uncultured Bacteroidaceae bacterium | reverse complement strand
TCTTCGTTGCCTTCGACTCGAAGTATTACTATACATCTTCGTCTTGTCGCCTCAAGGCCGGCGCACCTCAGACTTTTTCAGCAGACCCTACTTAATCCCATCACCTTATTGTCAGTTTTTCCTAATTTGTGACAAATTAGGAAAAATGAGGAAAAGGTTGTATATTTGCATTTCGTACAAAAAAAGCAATTGCCATGTTGGAACGACCACCCAAAACCACTGAAAAAAATATTTTGGATTCGATGCAATGGGGGTTTACACCTGAAATACAAAAGCTCAATATGGAATACCCATACTGGGATAAGGTGAAATACATGAAATCACCGGGCAATCTGAATTCCTTGCAATTGTGGCATGCATTCAAGTGTATTCGCCTGCTCAACCGTAAGTTTCTGAAGTTTGGCAAATACCAGTTTAGTTTTACGCTCACCGACGAAATGTTCACCTTGCTTCATTATTTCGACATGAATATTGGAGGCAACCTGACCGGCGAGCAGATTATTCCATCAGAAAATAAAAATGTATATCTGATATCATCCATTATGGAAGAAGCCATTGCTTCGAGTCAGATGGAAGGTGCAACCACTACTCGTAAGGTAGCCAAGGATATGCTGCGTAAAAATGAAAAGCCCCGGAACAAAGGGCAGCAAATGATTTTAAATAATTACAAAACAATAAAATATATAAAGGAACACTCAAAGGATGATTTTTCTATTGAAAGATTAAAGGAAATTTACCGGTTAATGACAATAAATACGCTCGATGATGAAAAAGACATGGGAAGCATTCGCAACCACGATAATATAATGGTTGTTAATGGCATTACTGGTGATATAGCGCACAATCCGCCATCTCATGACGAGTTGGAAACCTTGCTTTCCGATCTGGAAGCTTTTTTCAATCAAAACTCCGGCTCTTTTATACATCCCATTGTTAAGGCAATCACTGTGCATTTCATGCTGTCCTATTTCCATCCCTTTGTTGATGGCAATGGACGTACGGCACGCTCTCTTTTTTACTGGTATATGATGAAGCAGGGTTATTGGCTCATTGAATTCATGTCGGTTTCCCGCATCATATATAAAACAAAAATAATGTATGAGAAAGCGTTTTTATATACAGAGTATGATGACAATGATTTGACTTATTTTATATTGTACAATTTACGTACAATGAAAAAAGCATTTGAGGAACTAAAAATGTATTTGAAACGCAAAACAGAAGAAAACAAAAGTGTTGCACTTCTTGCCTCCATTAAGGGAATTAATCATCGTCAGGCTCAAATAATTCAAATTGTACAAGAAAGACCTGATGTTCTTTTCACTGTTAAAGAAATCGAGAATCGTTTTTCTATTGGCAATCAAACTGCCAGGACTGATTTATTAGGATTGGCCGAATTAGGATATTTGACTGAAATACCTTTAAACAAGAGAAAAACAGCTTTCATTAAATCAAAGGAGTTTGAATCAATAATTAACAGTTTTTCCTAATTAGTGAGAAATTAGGAATAATTAGTGAATCGGTTCAGGTATAAAAAAATATAATGTCGTATTAAGTCAAAAGATGTGAATCAATATAATATAGTTGCCGAGAATCCCGAAAGTACGGTAGTAGCCGAATACCAACCGCTCTACCGCAAGGAAACAAGCTATCAGTCGGAATCCGAACTTGAAAATGCATTCATTGCCCTGCTACAAACGCAGGCTTATGAATATCTGACCATAAGAACCGAAGAAGAACTTGTTGCCAACCTGCGGCTACAGCTGGAAACTGTGAACAACTACCACTTTACTGATAAAGAGTGGTCGCTTTTTTTCAACAGCAAAATTGCCAATCAAAACATTGGTATCGAAGAAAAAACAACCATCATTCAGGAAGACCACATACAACTGCTCACAAAAGAAGACGGCACCATAAAAAACATTTATCTGATTGACAAAACCAATATTCACAACAACCGCCTGCAGGTCATAAACCAATACGCCACCGACAGCGGACAACGTTCGAACCGATATGATGTAACCGTGCTTGTAAACGGTCTGCCACTGGTGCATATAGAACTTAAAAAACGCGGAGTCGATATCAAAGAGGCATTTAATCAGATAAACCGATATAGCCGCGAATCGTTCTGGTCGGGTAGCGGGCTGTTTGAATATGTTCAGCTTTTTGTAATTTCAAACGGCACCTACACCAAATACTACAGCAACACCACGCGCCACACCCACATTAAGGAGTCAGGCGAATCGGGCATTAAAAAAGGAAAACAAACCAGCAACAGTTTTGAATTCACTTCGTGGTGGGCCGATGCCACCAACCGCCCCATAACCGACCTGATGGACTTTGGTCGCACTTTTTTCGCAAAACATACCCTGCTAAATCTGCTAACAAAATACTGCGTTTTTACGTCGGATAAACTTTTGCTGGCTATGCGCCCCTATCAGATTGTAGCCACCGAGCGCATTCTGAACCGGATTAATATTGCCGATAATTACAAAAAATACGGAACCGTTGAAGGTGGCGGCTATATCTGGCACACCACAGGAAGCGGAAAAACACTCACATCCTTTAAAACAGCCCAGCTTGCAAGCAAACTGCCTTTTATCGAAAAAGTGCTGTTTGTGGTTGACCGCAAAGACCTGGACTATCAGACCATGAAGGAATACGACAAGTTTGAGAAAGGAGCTGCAAACAGCAACAGCAGCACCCGGATACTTAAAAAGCAACTTGAGGATACCAATGCAAAAATTATCATCACTACCATTCAGAAATTATCGGTACTGATTAAAAAACATAAGAATCATCCGGCTTTCAACCTGCGTGTAGTAATCATTTTCGACGAGTGCCACCGTTCGCAGTTTGGCGAAATGCACACTGCCATTACAAAAAGTTTCAAAAAATATCATTTATTCGGCTTCACGGGTACGCCAATTTTCGCCATAAACTCTTCATCAAGCGGCAATCCCGGTTTTCGCACCACAGCGCAGGCATTCGGCGAAAAACTTCACACTTACACCATTGTGGATGCCATCACAGATAAAAACGTGCTTCCGTTCCGCATAGACTACATAAGCACGATGAAAGAACAGGAAAACATTGCCGATGAAAAAGTCTTTGATATAGACCGCGAAAAAGCACTGATGGCACCGCAGCGAATCAGCAATATTGTTACTTATATCCGTGAACACTTCGACCAGAAAACAAAACGAAACAGCTATTACCAGCTCAAAGACCGCCGCCTGGCCGGATTCAATTCCATATTTGCAGTTTCGTCCATCGAGGCAGCAAAAATATACTATGCCGAATTTCAGCGCCAGATGGCCGGTTTACCATCCGACAAACAACTTAAAACAGCGCTGATTTATAGCTTTGGAATGAATGAACCCGAGGCAGACGGTATGCTTGACGATGAAAATCCGGAAGATACCGGCCGCCTTGACCAGAATTCACGCGACTTTCTGGAAGCAGCCATACAAGACTACAACAATATATTCAAAACCAACTACGACACCTCGGCCGACAAATTTCAGAACTATTACAAAGACGTCTCACAGCGCGTAAAAGACCGTGAAATCGATTTATTGATTGTAGTAAATATGTTTCTTACCGGCTTCGATGCAACAACTCTAAACACACTGTGGGTTGATAAAAACCTGCGTCTGCATGGTCTGTTACAAGCCTATTCGCGCACAAACCGCATTCTGAATACCATTAAAACATTCGGAAACATTGTTTGCTTCCGCAACCTCGAAAAAGCTACCAATGAAAGTATTGCGCTTTTTGGCGACAAGGAAGCCGGCGGCGTTGTGTTGCTCAAAACATACAGCGAATATTATAACGGCTACAATGATGGAGATATGGACGTGCCCGGCTATGCCGCACTTGTAGCTACGCTTACAGATAAATTTCCGGTGGGTGAGCCCGTTGAAGGTGAAAACAATCAGAAAGAATTCATCAAACTGTATGGCACCATTCTTAAAGTCAAAAACATACTGTCAACTTTTGATGAGTTTGCAGGCAACGAAATTTTGTCGGAAAGAGATGTTCAGGACTACCATAGCATGTACATAAATCTGTACAACGAATTCCGGAACAAAGAAAAAGGCGACTGCGAAAACGTAAACGATGATATAGTCTTTGAGATGGAGCTGATCAAGCAGGTTGAAATCAACATTGATTACATATTGCTGCTTATCAAAAAATACCACGACGGACATCTGCAGGACAAGGAAATTACCATCAGCATCATCCGTGCAATTGATTCCAGTATCGAATTGCGCAACAAAAAAGAGCTGATTGAACGCTTTATTGATTCTCTTACGCCTTCGTCCAACATCGACGATGACTGGCAGACCTTTGTAAAAAACCAGAAAGCCGCAGAACTTGACAGCATCATCGAGGAAGAAAATCTGAATAAGGAAGAGACATACAAGTTCATGAACAACGCTTTCAGCGATGGATATGTTCAGACAACAGGCACTGCACTCGCCAAAGTATTACCACCCGTTTCACGCTTTACGCCCGGCGGCGACCGCACCCTCAAGCGCGAACTCGTCCTTGGCAAACTAATGGACTACTTCAACAGGTTTTGGGGGATTTCGTGAGGTTTTGTAAAATGTAACGACTATGTTCTATACTCAGGAATGTGTAAATAGGCCGCAATTTGTACAAGGAAAAATACGAGGCATTTAAATTTAGCGGAGAGACAGGGATTCGAACCCTGGGACCCCGAAGGGTCAACGGTTTTCGAGACCGCCCCAATCGACCACTCTGGCATCTCTCCTTTTCCGTTTCGGAATGCAAATTTACGGATTATACCGTGTTGAAAAAATTTTATTCAAAAATTTTTCAACGGCATAACCCAAATTTAAAATTGTAGTACGTCTTTAGCCTAACTACAATATCAATTTGGTGTTATTTTATTCAACACATTTTTTTCGAGCCATTGCCTTCCCCAGCCGGACTTGAGGTATTTTTCACGCTTCATGGCTCTTGACTTTTCTTCGTATTCTTCAAGATGAATTCGCACCCAAGGCCTGAAAGACTTTGTCCATGTGCTTTTGCCGGCGTTATGAGCTTTAAGTCTTTCATCTGGCTTAGAACTCATGCCCACATACAACCTAGCGGTCGGTATGCTCTGCAAGACATAAACGTAATATTTATCCATATTATTTTTCGGTTTTTGGCGTGATGTCAAACTATAAATCGTTTAACATCTATTTAAAAATTATTACTTTTATCTTTTCTATTAAAAATTTAATAATATGAAAGGACTTTTATTTTTTGTTTTAGTTTTTTTTTATGTGGTTTATACAAATGCACAGGCTATTACCGAAAAAAGAATTGAATTTGATTTGCGCAATGGTTATTATAATGAAAGAATTTTTGAGTCATCTAAAGGCTTTTTTGTTTTAGAATCAATAGCTGACAAAGATATTGACGGAAAAACCGAAATAAAATACGATTTATATAATGGCGATCTTGAACTTGCAAAAACAGAATCTGTTTTTCTTCCAAAAAGGTTTCACAAGGCTGGTTTCTACTACAACGATAATTATATTTATAATTTGTATTTTATTACGGGTAACGAATTTATTATAAACATAATAGATATGGTTACCCTGGATTCTAAAATAATTACGGGTAAACATACTCCAAAAATAATAGTTGAGTCATTTGCCGTTTATGGAAACAATGCCTATTGCTCAGCATTTTATAAAAAAGCCAAAATAGTTTTAAAAATTGATTTGAGTACGGGAAAAGAGACTATTGTTCCGGTAAATATAGGCACAATCAGCCCAAAAAAAATTAAAATTGAAAATTTTCAGTTAATCGAAAAAACAGGCGAAGTTTTCTTGTTTGCTAAAGCAAGATTAAGTAAATCAATGCAAGAGTTTTACATGATTAAAATTTCAGATAACGAAACGCATAATGATGTAATTAAAATTTCAAGTGCTCTCGATAATTCAATTAGTTCAATTTCGGCAGACAAAATAGACAACGATAAGATTATTATAACCGGAACTTATTCAAAAAATGGATATACATCGGAGGGATTATTTTTTGGAGAGCTTGATGATGGTACTTTAAGTTATATGAATTATTATAATTTTCTGGATTTAAAAGATTTTCTTTCCTATTTGCCACCGAAAAAGCAAGAAAAAATAAATAAGAAAAAAGAAAAAAAAGAAGCACAAGGAAAAGAAATGACTCTCGACTACTGGATTGCTTCGCACAACATTATTGAACTTAATGATGGCTATTTATTTCTTGGAGAAGCATACTATCCAACCTACCGAACCGAAACATACACAACTTATGTAAACGGCGTTGCCACAACGCATTACAGAACCGTTTTTGATGGTTATCAATATACTCATGCCACCTTAGGAAAATTTTCCAAAAAAGGAGAGCTTATGTGGGATGTATGCTTTGAATTGAATCCGGGATACAAACCATTTTCCGTAAGGCGTTTTATTGCCATTTCGGATAAAACAGCCGACCAAATCAGCATGGCTTATACTTCGCGTAATAACATTGTATCAAAAACTATTGATTTTGACGGTAAAATAATAAGTGATAAAAAGTGGAATTATATAGAAACAAATAATGAAACTGACAAACTAAAACGTACATATTCAGCAGTTAATCATTGGTATGGCAATTATTTTCTTGCGTATGGAAGTCAGGTAATTAAATCTGACAATGGCAAACGCAAGGTTTATTTTATTAATAAAATTGGTTTTTAAGCAATAAACTATGCATAATAATAAAAAAGAGGCTTAAAGTTTTTAAGCCTCTTTTTGTGAGTCTTGGCAGATTCGAACTGCCGACCTCTTGCCTGTCAAGCAAGCGCTCTAAACCAGCTGAGCTAAAGACTCGATTAAAAAATCTTTGTAACCTCTATAAAAAAAGAACAAACCTTATCTAAAAAATAGCGAAACAAAGATATATATTTTTAAGTTTTAAAAATCAGATTCAAAACATAAAATACATTTTAATAAAACAGGCAGGTGTAATTTTTAATTAAAGTTTTTGAAAAATTATACCATCTGCTCAATATTCCATGAAAAAGCGCGTACTCCCGCAGCTTCGTTGCGCATATCGAGCTTTTTAACGTTTGACAGTAATTCTTCAACTTTATCATCTTGTACTATAGTCATTACTGCCGAATTCATATCGGGCCATGTATGTGTTCCTCTGTGTGGCTCTCCGCTAATGTTTCCTCTGCCCTGAACTTCTTCGAAAAAGGTAAATCCGCGAATACCAAGTTGATCGAGCATATATTCCACACGCTCTGTATGAGACTGATTAAATACAATAAATATAGCTTTCATTTTTTAGTTTTTTGATGTTTTAACAGAATCATCTGAAATTTTCATAAAAATAAATTCCTTTTCTTTTCTTTTCGCATCACTTCTTTCTCCGCGTTTAGACATTATTCCGTACAATACGGGAACAATGATTAAAGTAAGAAAAGTTGAAACAGTAAGACCACCAATAATTACAATTCCCATTGGTCTCCACATTTCGGAACCTGCCCCCGAACTAATTGCCATTGGAACCATACCCAATATGGCAGTAAGTGCAGTCATTAATACCGGACGAAGACGCGATTGGCCTGAAAGGGCAATTGCCTCGTTTAATTCATATCCTCTATCGCGCATCAAATTGGTATAGTCAACCAATACTATACCGTTTTTCACAACTATTCCAACCAGCATTATGGCACCTAGAGCGCCAATCATATCGAGAGTAACTCCTGTAATATACAAAGCAAGAATTATTCCCGATAAGGCAAAAAAGACCGAAGCCATTATAATAAATGGTTTTTTAAAAGATTCAAATTGTGATGCCATTACAATAAACACAAGCATTATAATAAGCATCATGAACAAGCCCATATCGGCAAAGGTTTTCTGCTGATCTTGATAGTCTCCGCCAATATTTAAAGTTATTCCGCTAGGGATTGTTAAGTTGTTTAATTCTTTTTTTATATCCGATGCTAGTTCTCCCAGCGATGTCTTGTAAGGTGTAACGGCAACTGTAACTATGCGCTGACGGCTTTTGTGAGAAATTGTTTGAGGTGTCCAAAACTCCTCCACTCGTGCTATTTCATTTAGCTTTATTTTTTGACCTGTTGGTGTTGGGATACTAAGGCTTTGTATTGCACTAATACTATTACGGTTTTCTTCTTTCATGCGAACAATAATATTATATTCTTCGCCTTCTTCTTTCAAAAAGCCGGCATTCATCCCCAGCACCCTGTTTCTTACATACATTGAAACAGCAGATGATGAAAGACTATGCATGGCTAATTTTTGTTTATCAACAATAATTTTTAGTTCAGGGCGGTCGTCCTCCCTGCTTATTGTAATATCCCTTGCTCCTTTAACATTGCTCGAAATTGTTTTTTTTATGTTTTCGGCCATAATGGCTGTTTGGTCAAAATCATAACCATATATTTCGATATTTACAGTTGAGGCACCATTATTGCCCATTCCCATCATTCCGGCCACCTGAGCCTGATATGCAGTTAGTTCCGGATATAAAGACATTTCATTGCGAAGTACTTCAGCTATTTCAAAGACACTTCTTTCTCGTTCCCTTTTGTTGGAGCAAACAATTGTCATTGCAATTTTGTTATTTGTAGCCGATGAAAACATGGAAGAAATAGTGGCTTCGTCGCTTGAACCCACGGTTGTGGAAATAATATTAATTTCCGGTGCAATTTCCTTAAAACGAACTTCGAGTTTACGAGCTGTTTTCATTGTTTCTTCAAGGCGTGTACCACGCTGCAGGTCGGCTGTAACAGTAATTCTTCCGGCATCGCTTTGTTGCATAAAGTCAGTACCTATTTTTCCCATTAAGACCGGTAGTAATGACAATACAAAGAAAACAAGTAAAATAGATAATGTAATTTTTTTATGATTTAAGCTCCAGCGCAAAATATTGGCATATCTCAAATCAAGCTTATGAAGCATTTTGCCAATAGATTTATCGTACCAAATAACTTTTTCTTTTTCCTCTGTTAAACGTCCTGTATTATCAACAAAAACTTTTTTACCCCGCAAAATGCGTGAAGCAAGCATAGGAGTTAACGAAATGGCTACAATAGCCGAAATAGATATAACAATGGTTACTATCCAGCCAAGCTCTTTAAACATTATGCCGGCCATCCCGCCAAGCATTGTTAATGGAAGAAAAACCGCAATAATAACCAAAGTTGTTGCAATAACCGAAATCCAAACTTCATTTGTTGCAGCTACAGCAGCCTCGCGTGGGGTTGACCCCCGTTCAATGTGCTTCATTATGTTTTCAAGAACAACAATTGCATCATCAACTACCAATCCTATAGCCACTGTTAAAGAAGACAAAGAAATAATGTTTAAAGAACTGTCAACAAAAGCAAGATACACAAAAGAGCCAACCAAAGCTATCGGAATTGTAATAGCAATAATAAATGTTGCGCGCCATCTGCCAAGAAAAAACAATACCACCAATACAACAAAAAGAAGTGCAAACATTATGGATTCTTCCAAGCTATATATTGAATCTTTTATTGTTTCGGCAGAATCATATATTACAGAGATATTTATATCTGATGGTAGGCTTGATTTAACTGTTTCAAGTTTTTTTCGAACATCGGATACAACTTGCACGGTATTGGCTCCCGACTGCTTTGTTATAACAAGTCTTACTCCGTTTTTTCCATTTGTTTTTTCATCGAGAGTCAGGTCTTTAATCGTGTCTTTTACATGAGCAATATCACGAACAAAAACTTGTTTGCCGTCCATTGTTGTTTTAACTACAATATCTTTTATTTCATCGCTTTCGATATATTCGCTCCGTACCTGCAAGGCATATTGTTCTTTATCCATTTTAACAACACCCGACGACACATTTAAGTTGTTGCTGCTTATTGCCGTGCCAACCTGTTCGAGTGATATTCCGTATGCATCCATCTGATCCTGATCAAGATCAACATACACATAGCGAATTGGCGAACCCGAAATGGAAATATTTCCGATTCCGTCTACCTGATTTAATATTGGTACAACCTGGTCGTTTAAGATTTTATCCAATCCCGCATAGCTTTCTTCTGCTGTTACGGCAAACATAATTATTGGCATCATGCTTGTGCTGAACTTGAAAATAAACGGGTTTGAACAACCTTTCGGTAAATAGTCTTTTGTAAGATCAATATAAGACCTGACATCGTTGATAACCTCATCGAGGTTTGTTCCCCACTTAAGTTTCAGCATCACTAACGACATATTATCCTTTGATGTTGAAGTGAGTTCGTCAAGTCCATCAACAGAGTTTAAAGTGTTTTCAAGGATTTTTGTAACATTTACCTCAACTTCGCTTGAACTTGCTCCTGGATAGGTTGTCATTACCGTAATATACGGTGCTTCAATATCGGGAAACTGGTCTATGGGTAATCTGGTAAACGAAAATATTCCTATAACCAAAATAGCCACAAAAAGTAAAATTGTGGTTACCGGCTTATTTATTGCAGTTTTGTAAATTGCCATTTGTTTGTGAGTTTTTTGTTAGCCAATAATCAAGGCATTAAAACCTATACTTAAAAATTGGCACAACAATCATTTAATTCTTTAATTACTTTATCACTTCTAATTTGGTTCCGTCAACGAGTTTGGTTTGACCAAGGACAACAATTTGGTCTCCTTCTTTCACTTGATCAGAAATTATTTCAACTTTATCGTCATAGCGCTGACCTAATGTTACCGCAATGCGTTTTGCAATGCCGTTATTATTAATAAAAATAAATCTTTCATTTGAGCCGGTCAATTTCAAAGCAGCCTGATACGGCACCAAGAGAGCTTCTATTTCGCCCATTTCCAAAGTTGTGCGAACAAACATTCCGGGACGTAATTTAGCTGTTCCATTAGGAATTCTGAGTTTTGCCTGAAAAGTATGAGTTGCCGGATCTATTGTCGGGTAAACTATTTCAATTGAAGCCGGGAAAGATTCATCTTTGTAAATATCCGAATGTAAATTTAATGTCATGCCGGCTTTTACAAGCGGAAAATACGTTTCGGGAACCGACACAAGGGCTTTCAGTTGATTAATCTGTGTAATAACAAGAATAGGTGCTCCACTATACAGTTCGCCATCAACATAATTTTTTGCAGACACAACTCCCGGAAAGCGCGCTGTAACGAAGGTATTTTCCGTTAAAAAACTTAAACTCTCTTTTGCCTGGTCATATCCAAGTTTAGCCTGATCGTATGTTTGCTGAGAAACAGTATTTGTTTCCTTTAAAGCCTTTACACGTTCAAACTCAATGCCGGCTTGAGTAAATGCAAGCTTTGCAGAATTGTATTTATTCTGATCCATTCTTACCAACATTTGGCCTGTTGCAAC
Source organism: uncultured Bacteroidaceae bacterium (assembly GCA_964550265.1). Classification (GTDB taxonomy): domain Bacteria; phylum Bacteroidota; class Bacteroidia; order Bacteroidales; family DTU049; genus GWF2-43-63. The sequence continues at coordinate 4,298 of CAZJYL010000024.1, read as the reverse complement.
ATAGGAGCCAACCTCAACATAAATATGTTCGATATTGCCGGTGAGCGAAGGCGATACTTTCATGGTTTCGTATCCCTCTAATGTGGCTGATAAATCAATTTTGCGAGAAACTTTTTCCTTTTGAACAGTTTCTACTTTCACCTTCTCTACTTTGTTTTCGTTTGAATTTTGATTTTGCGTTTTATCTTTATTACCACACGCAAACATTGTTATAGCCAAGCTAAGCACAAATGCAGTCTGAAACAACTTGTTCATTTTATCTTTATTTTTTTATTATTCTGATTTTATTTTTCGTTTTGCAACAATTCTTCAAGTGCTACCTGAGCAGAAATTAAATTCATTAAAGTCTGAACATAACTGCTCTGCGCATTTATAAGGCTTGTGCCGGCATTAGTAACTTCAAGACTTGATGCCATGCCATTTTCAAATTTAAGAGAAACATCATCGAAAATGCGTTTATTCACCTCAATATTTTTTTTCTGTGTTTGATAGGTTTCAAGTGCACTGCTTAAATTATAACACAATTGTTTGTGCTGTATTATCAATCCCTCCTCGGCATCAGCCAATGTGTTAAGTTGCTTTTCATAATCAATTTGTGCAGCTTTAACCGATACATATCTGCTGGCACTTGAAAAAATAGGAACCTTAAGTGAAACACCAATAATATTAGGAGGCGTCATATTCATCGTTGGTTCATCGCTAAAGTATTCCTTTTTTGTATAACTGTGAAACGCCGTTACAGATGGCGCGTAAGCCCATTTTTTCTGATTTAACTGCGCTTTTGAAATATCCGTACTACCCAATAACAATTGATAATTATAGTTGTTTTCAACAGAAAACTGATTGCTGAGCAGGGATTTTGCCTTTTCTATATCTACCAACTCATCTATTGTTTGTGTTAGCAAAATTTTATCATCAACGCCAATTCCCAGTTGCAAACGTAATGCATTGTAAACCATTTCAAGAGAACGTTTGACAGAATTAATGCTGTTTTCTATTGTAACAATTTGTACTGCCAGTTTATCTGCATCGGTTTGATTTAGAATACCAACCTTAACCGAATTCTCGGTATGTGCCAACAACTGCCGCATGTTTGCAAGATTTGAATCAAGCAGGTTGGATGTTTCTTCCATAACCAAGGCAGAAAAATATAATGTTCTAACCTGATTTAAAACCTGCTGTTCTGTCTGTTTTCGGACAATGTCCGACATATCGGCAGCAATTTTTTGCATTTGAACGCCAATAATCTGTGCTGCACTAATAGATATCGATGTTGTTACCGAAATAGTGGCATAAGGCGGCATGGCTATATTAAAGCCCATCATGTTGAGTTTGTATCCCATCATGTTTGCATAGTCGAATGCGCCATTTACCTGTGGCATCATGGTTAAAAATGTTGACCACCTATTTGCCTCGGCTTTTTGAATATCAAGCGTGGCATTCTTTATTTTCCGGTTATGAGAAAGTGCAAATTCCTGTGCCTGACTTAAAGAAAGTGAAAGCTTTTCCTGAGCAAAAGTCAGCTCACAAAGAAAAAGTATGGATATAAGTAAAATAATTCTCTGTTTCATTTTTTAAGATTTATTCCTGATTTTTTAATTGCTTTTTAAAAAGCCTATTTCGCTTTTTTGTTTCTAAGTTCCTTAATCAACTTGCCTTCAAGATATTCAAGACCCTTATCGTTTGCTATGCCTCTGATGTGATAAATAAACAATTCTGTTAAAATTGTTTCCGAACTGATATTTTTAATTGTATCATCATCGGCCTCCATAGAAAGAAACTGGTCCATTCTGATTAAATAAAAATATGCAATTACATGTGTATTCATGTCTTTGCGATATAGTCCTTCTTTTATTCCCTGAGATAAATTCCGCTCAATATGACTTAATATTTTACCCCGCTTATAATCCATCATGGTTTTAAATGCCTCAGGATAATATTTTTTTAAATCATATTTAACCGCCGGATTTATTTGCCCCATTTGCTCAATCAATATCTGGCTTACCTCCAATAAAATATCTATGGCGTTTCCGTCAGTAAATTTCAAGTTTTGAAAACAACGATTGGTTTGTTCCATGTGAAACTTCATAACCGATTGCACCAATTCTTTCTTGTCGGAAAAATATTGGTACAGTGTTTTTTTCGAAACGCCAAGCTGGCGCGCAATATCGTCCATCGAAAGGCTTTTAATGCCGTATCGCAAAAATAGTTTTGACGATTCTTCTAAAATATATTGCAGTTTTTCTTCCATGTTGCAAAATTAATATTTTTTTACAATGGAAACGTTTTTTATAAAATTTATTTCCTTAGTTTTTAAAAATTATTTAATTATTCAATTATATTACTGATTATTAAAGCGTAAGCAAATCAAATTATTTTAAATACTAAAACAAAAATCTCTAATATAGCAGTTTATTTAGCGTCATTTTTTGTATTTTAGCAAAAAAACATCATGCGATACAAATTAATGTCATCAGATTTTTTTAAGCAAAACAGAAAACAGGTAATTGAAAAATTATTGCCTCAAAGTATTGTAATACTTGCAGGCAACGAATATATGCCGTGGAGTGGCGACCATGATTATCCTTTCAGGCAAAATTCCGACTTTTTTTATTTAACGGGAATTGATGAAGAAAACGCCTTGTTGTGTTTATGCCCGCACCATCCCGACCCAAATATGCGCGAAGTATTGTTTATTCAGGAAGCCGATCCCACCATGGTAATTTGGTTTGGCAAACGTCTTAATCCTGAAGAAGCATCAAAAATATCCGGAATAAAAACAGTTAAATGGCTAAAAGATTTCAAAGCATCAGTCAGAGACATGGCTCTTCAATCCCGTACAATATATATGGGGTTAAATGAATATTTAAAGTACAATACCAATACTCCCGATGCCAACCGAAGACTTGTTGATGAAATAAAATCTTTATTCCCTCTGCATCAATACGAGAGACTAACACCAATAACAACAGAACTTCGCTTATGCAAAAAGCCCGAAGAAATTGAAACCATTTCAAAAGCCATCGACATTACAAAACATGCTTTTATGCGTGTTCTGCAAACCACAAAACCGGGGCTAATGGAATACGAAGTTGAGGCAGAAATTACTCATGAATTTATCCGAAGAGGTTCATCCGGACACGCATACAGTCCTATTGTTGCAGGAGGAGAAAATGCATGTGTTTTACATTATATAACCAATGATTGTAAGTTAAATGACGGTGATTTGCTTTTACTTGATTTTGGAGCTGTATATGGTAACTATGCATCGGATTGTTCGCGAACCATTCCTGTTAACGGAAAATTTTCTCCTCGTCAAAAGGAATGCTATAATGCCGTTTTAGACGTCTTTAAAAAAGCAAAAAAACTTTTTGTGCCGGGTACAAGCATAGAAAAAACAAATAAACAAATTGCTTTGATGCTGGAGGAAAAAATGATTGAACTTGGCTTGTTTTCTGCCGAGGACGTTAAAAACAATTCATCATCTACTCCACTTTATTTTAAATATTACATGCACGGTGCATCTCATTTTATGGGTCTGGATGTTCATGATGTAGGGTTGCGTTCAATGACTCTGAAAAAAGGAATGGTTATTACGTGCGAGCCCGGCTTGTATATAAAAGAAGAAGGTATTGGAATTAGAATAGAAAACGATATTTTGGTTGACGACAATCCTGTCGATTTAATGCAGGATATACCATGTGAAGTTGAAGAAATAGAACTTTTGATGCAGAAATGATTTTCCGAATCAAAAAGATAATCTGCCTATAAAGCTACGCTTTAAATTTGCTACACTAAAACAAGAAAAGCAAATTGCCTTATTTCCCTTCAATAATCTGAACTGCTTTTTCAAGCACTTCGTCACGACCATCAACGTATCCGCGCAAAGTCGGATTTACAACCACATCGGGTACTATGCCTGTTCTTTGTGTTTCTTTTCCGTTTGGATAATAAACTCCTATTCCTGAAATATAAGTGCTTATTCCGCCCGGCAGAATAATTTTGCTTACATTGCCATCGGCTCCGGCTGTTGTACTGCCCACTACGGTAGCAATGGAAGTGGAACTCAATGCCATGGCGGTATATTCAGCGTTACTAATTGTAGATTCGTTAACAAGAATTACAAGTTTACCATTATAAGCGTTTTTCATTCCCCAAACACTAAGCGGTTTGGTAAAATTAAACAAACCGGGATTCGAGGCATTTGTATTAGAAAACTTCACAAATGCAGTGTTTTTAACATGAAAATATGAACTAAGGGAAAACACAACAAAATCATTGGGATAACAACGTAAATC